>JBFFPW010000355.1:0-2387 GCA_041573815.1 Desulfuromonadales bacterium | reverse complement strand
CGTTGAGCTATGAATGCCCATAAGAGATCGACGCAATAAGCCTGAATCGGGAATTTCCCCGATTTTTTTTGTACTTTGAAGGGCAACGCGGACTTAGTAAGCTGCTGTCGAACGCGGAAAAAACTGACAAAGGTCGATAAAAGCGAAGACCTCAGAGGCCTGATTGTTATAAATTTTCTAAAATGTTCAGAGCTGGGGACACTCAAGAATGAGTGTCCTCTTCGGCCTACCTCAATGAGTCGCCCTATCACCCCAGATCTCTTTTAAACGTTGATCACGCCCGCAGTTCCATCGGTACGCCTTGTAGCGGAAAGAGTTGTTCTTGTAAAAATCCTGATGGCCGCTTTCGCTTCCCTTGATCGGATAGAAGGTCGACGCATCGAGGATCGGTGTGACCACTGTTTGCTTTGGGAACATCGCGACAACGCGCTGCCTCGATGCCTCGGCAAGCTTTCTTTCTGCATCATTGGCAACAAAGATCGCCGCCAGGTAGCTGTGTCCTTTATCACAGAATTGACCACGATCATCAAAGGGGTCGATGTTCACCCAGTAGTGATCGAGTAGTTGCTGATAGTTCACCTGGTTCGGGTCGTAGGTGATTTCGACTGCTTCATAGTGGCCTTGATGGTTGCCGTTGTAGGTTGGGTCTTTCAAGGTGCCACCGGTAAATCCGGAGACCACTTCGGTAACGCCGTCGAGTTTTTCAAAATCAGACTCCATACACCAGAAGCAGCCTCCAGCTAGGATGGTTTTGTCGGCCAAGGCGTTGGTGGCCAAAAAGAGCGCGAGGGTTAAGAGGAAAAAAATCCGGTGGTATTGCATAATGCCTCCAGTTGTGCGGAGATTAAGTTGCTAAATTATTTGAACAGCTGCACGTATCCTGCGTAACCTTCCTGTTCTAAAGCGGACTGAGGAACGAAACGCAGTGCCGCCGAGTTCATACAGTAACGCAAACCGGTCGGAGCTGGACCGTCATTGAAAACGTGGCCAAGATGCGCGTCCGCATCTTTGCTGCGGATCTCGGTACGGGTTCCGAAGAAGCTGCGATCGACCTTCTCAACGATCTGGTCCGGATCCAGCGGCCTGGTGAAGCTCGGCCAGCCGGTTCCGGATTCATATTTATCGGTGGAACTGAAGAGCGGCGCGCCAGAGATGACGTCGACATAGATGCCCGGCTCGTGATTATTCCAGTAGCTATTATTGAAAGGAGGCTCGGTGCCATCTTGCCTGGTCACCTTGTACTGCAGCGGGGTGAGACGACTGCGGAGTTCTTTATCGCTGGGGATCGTGGTCTGATTCATCTTCATTTCATCCTTCGGCATGTGCACATCGTCGTCTTTCATCATATCATCTGACGGCTGCTCCATGTCGTCGTGCTTCATTTTCATGTCATCTGACTGAATCTCCATACCGTCTTGTTGCATGGGTTGAGTCGTTGCCATGGCATCGTCCTTACCCATCGACTCGTCCATACTCTTACTCTGGACCTGGACAAACCCGATCATAACCAGTGTCAAGCTGAGGATTGTTATTGTCAAAGTCTTCATGATGTACTCCCTTTTATTCAGCAGTTCCGTTGATGGTCTCGTTTATGGCTGAAGTATAGCGGAGCTGTTTAAGGACTGATTAAGGATGATGTAAAGATTTGGTAAAGTTTGAGAGGACCGAGGATGGGGGCTTTCGCCGGTTCGTTACGGCTGAAACAGGCTCCGCCGACGATCATCGCTAAGAGTGTTAATATAATCACTCATGCCTCGGATCGAGTTGTTCAGAAAATAAAGTTCGCGGGCACGGATATCGGCGTCGAGCTGGTCTTGATTGCGATAATATCTGTCGTGTTGCAACAACCAGTCTAAGACCTCCTGTTCGCTCGGATTTTGATTGCCGTCACTGAGCAACGCAATCCCCCTGACCCACAGCGATAACTGCTCACCGGCGATTTTCAAATAGTCGACAGCTGGCTCAACCAACCCATAGTGAGCAATGACCAGGTAGCGCGGTTGCAGCTCAATCATCCTCTGCAGTGAGTCGAGGGCGACCTCAAGAATAAAACGCGGCGGCGTTGCTGGACGCAGATAGATCCCCTCTTTAACTTCGGAGTGCACACCCGCGACTTCACCACCAAACAGAAGATCATCAAGCAGATAACAGCAGTGGTGGATTGCATGTCCGGGTGTTTGAAAAACCTTAAGACGGTCATTTTCAAGTTGATCTGATGAGACGATATTGGTTTCCGGAACCGGCAGGATCTCGCCGTAAAGTGTTGCCAGGCTCCCAAGTACTTTCTGTGAACCGCGCCAGAGTTGTTCCGGATCAATCAGGTGCTTGACCCCTTGCGGATGACAGATGACCTGAGCGCTAGGGTACTCTTTTACCAGCGCTCCGGT
>JBFFPW010000354.1:0-2387 GCA_041573815.1 Desulfuromonadales bacterium | reverse complement strand
GTCTGGCCGGTGATGACGGCGGTCGCGGCAGTCGTTACGACGGTGACTGGCACAACGCGCTCGACAGGGCATTTGATCAGGACGGCAGCAGCTGGTCTGCCGGAGTGCGTTTCAGTATGCCGCTGCAAAATCGGGCTGCCAAAGCTCAATTTCTTGATGCAGCAGCACAGGACAAACAGTCGCTTTATCGCTTACGCAGCGCCGAAGTCTCCGCAGAGACGGAGATCCGGGCAGCCCACGATTTATTAGAGTTGGGCCGCGAACGGCTGCAGGTGGCACAACGATACGCCGCATTGGCGCAGACCACTCTGGATCAGGAAACCCGCCGCTTGCAGGAAGGGCTGTCGAATACCTTCCGCGTCTTGACCTTTCAAAATGCGCTGGTGACGGCCCTGACTCGCGAAGTGGCGGCACAAACCGATTATTACCGGGCCGAGGTCGCCTTATACCAGGCCATGGGCACCAATCTCGAACGTTACAATATTCTCGCGGCCCTGCCGCATGAAGGAGCTATGCCATGAGAAGTTCAATCCGCAACCTGATTCTGCTGAACCTCTGCCTGCTGCCCCTGGTGGCTGGCTGCGGATCAGATACGCAAAGTGAAACGATTGAGGCGTCACAGCTCTCGGCTGTCGAAAAGGCAACTTCGGTCAATGTGCAGCCTGTCACCGCTCAAGACCTCAAAGAGCGTTTCGCCCTGCCAGCTTCGCTGCATGCCTGGGAAGATCTGACTCTGGCTGCAGAAATCGCCGGTCCCGTCGATTGGGTCGGTCCGCACGAAGGTGAGACGTTGACGGCGGGCCAGAAGATTCTGACCATTGACTCGGTGAGCCAGAAAGCCAATCTTGAACGGGATCGCGTTGATGCCAAGGTTAAGCAAAAAGCGATGGAACGGCTTGCCAGCCTGGTCGCGGAAAACCTGGTCAGCCGCCAGGAATATGAAAACAGTGTCACCGCCTATGAGGCGTCCAAGCAGCAGCTCGAGCTTGCCCAGATTGCACTAGAAAAGAGCATCGTTTCCGCTCCCCTTGGCGGGGTTCTTGATGCCCGTCTGGTGGAGCGTGGTGAGTATGTGAAGGCAGGAGATCCGGTGGCCGTGGTGGTTCAGGTTGACCGCCTCAAGGCTCTGGTCGACGTCCCGGAGAAGGATGTTCGTTATTTCCACGTTGGCGAAGCAGTGAGCGTCGTCCAGGCGCAGATCGATACTGGCGAGGAAATTCGTCGCGCGGGCAAACTGATTCACCTTGCCTACAAGGCCGACCCGCTGACCAGAACCTATTTAAGCAAGATTGAGATCGAGAACCATGATCGGCAGTTGCGACCTGGCATGATTGTCCGGATTGAAGCGTTGCGTCGAGAAATCAAGGGTGCGATTGCGATTCCTCTCTACGCCATCGTTGACCACGACGGCCGCAAGGTGGTCTTTGTCGAAGAGCAGGGCAAAGCAATCTTGCGACCAATCAAAATCGACCGTGTGCTCGGCGCTCAGGCCGTTATCCTTGATGGGCTGAAGCTTGGCGAACGTTTGATTGTCAGAGGTCATCAACTCCTGGCTGATGGTGCCAAAGTGAAAGTCGAGGCAAATTGATATGCTGATTTCCAACGCCGCTATCAGACAGCGCAGTACGGTCTTTGCCCTGATGCTGATCATCATCGTGGTCGGTATCTACAGCTATGCCACTCTGCCGCGCGAATCGACCCCTGACATCACCATCCCCTACGTGCTGGTGGTCACGACTTACGAAGGTGTGTCGTCGAGTGATATCGAATCGCTGATAACCAACCCGATTGAACGTAAGTTGCGTGGTCTTAAAAACGTTGAAGAGGTCCGTTCGGTAAGTGCCGAGGGCTCGTCGATGATCACCGTCGAATTTATCCCCGAGGTTGATATTGATGACGCCATCCAGTGGGTGCGCGACAAGGTCGACCAGGCCAAGGGCGATTTACCTGACGATCTGGAGAACGACCCGCAAATACTCGAAGTCAACCTCGCCGAGTTCCCGGTTTTGATGGTCGCGGTCTCCGGCGAAGTTCCCGAAACGCTGCTGAAAGGTGTCGCTGAAGAACTCGAAGAACATATCGAAGAAATTCCCGGTGTGCTTGACGTGGTTCTCACTGGTGGTCGTGAAAATCAGGTGCGGGTCGAAATCGATCCTGACCGCATGGCCGCTTACCGGGTCTCCTTCAATGAAATCGTTTCTGCGGTTGCCCGCGAAAATGTCAACATCCCCGGCGGCAGCATCGATATCGGTCAGGGCAAGTACCTGCTGAGAATCCCCTGAGAGTTTACCGATCCGGCGCAGATCGACAACCTGGTGATGGTGGTGCGGGATGGCAAGCCGATCTACTACAAGGATATGGCGACCGTCCACTTCACCTTTGAGGAT
>JBFFPW010000353.1:0-2401 GCA_041573815.1 Desulfuromonadales bacterium | reverse complement strand
TTGGAGTGCATAAAATGGAAAAAGAGGTCGCTACCAATAAAAACTTCGCCCTTGTCGGCGCCGGCGGCTACGTCGCCCCCAAGCACATGAAGGCGATCAAGGTATTCTTTCAACGCATCTGCATGCTGACGGATCCTATCTCGAACTCCTGTATCAACCTGGATTCGGTACTGCGGTCACTCCGACTGAGGAATATGTTCGTGATCGCGGATATTTCCTGAAAATGCAAGGTAATGAGGTCTTCAAGGTAGCGGTAAAGATGTTGACAGAAGTAGCCAACGAGGCTCTCGAAGCCAATAATATGACCGTTGATGATATTGATATGTTGATCCCTCATCAAGCCAATATCCGCATTCTTGAAGCGACGGCCAAACGGTTGAAACTACCCGAAGAGAAGGTTTATATAAACGTCGATCGTTTTGGTAATACATCAGCTGCGACAATTCCGATTGCTCTTGATGAAGCGAATCGTGCCGGCAAGTTAAAAGAAAATGACATCATCGTTCTCAATGCCTTTGGTGGCGGTTTTACCTGGGCCTCTGCCTGTCTGCGTTGGTAGTACGGAGATTTAAATTCCTATGATAGCTTTTGTTTTTCCCGGACAAGGTTCACAACATGCCGGTATGGGCAAGGATCTTGCCGATAATTTCAAGGTCGCAAAAGAAGTTTTCGAAGAGGCTAATGATGCACTTGGCTTTGACCTGGCATCTCTTTGTTTTAATGGCCCGGAAGAAGACCTTAAGCTGACGATGAATACTCAACCGGCAATCTTGACAACAAGTATTGCCGCCCTTAAAGTCGTTGAACAAGAGACAGACCTTAAGCCTTCTTTTACTGCCGGCCATTCTCTCGGTGAGTATTCAGCGCTGGTTTGTTCCGGATCCATGCAATTTGCCGATGCTGTGCGTACTGTTCGCCAGCGCGGTGCATTCATGCAAGAAGCGGTTCCGGTCGGTGTTGGCGCCATGGCAGCGATTATCGGACTTGATGCTGATGCTCTCGATTCGGTCTGCTGCGATGCCGCTGAAGGTGAGGTTGTTTCAGCTGCAAACTTCAATAGTCCCGGCCAGGTTGTTATTGCCGGTCATACATCAGCTGTTGATCGTGCTATTGTGTTGGCGAAGGAGAGGGGCGCTAAAAGAGCTCTGCCTTTGCCGGTCAGTGCACCATTCCATTGTTCCCTGATGGTGCCAGCTGGTGAAAGACTTGCTGATGTTCTCGGTGATATCGTGTTTAACCCGATGTCGATTCCGGTAGTCAGTAATGTCGAGGCTCTACCGAACAGCGACCACGAACGGATCAAGGAACTGTTGATTGCCCAGGTCAGTGCTCCGGTCAAATGGGATGCATCGATCGAGAAAATGGTTGCTGATGGTGTTGAACGTTTTATTGAAATCGGAGCCGGCAAAGTGTTGTCAGGCTTGGTTAAGCGGATTAATAAATCTGCCAGTGCTGCCAATGTTGAAGATAGTGCCTCACTGGATAAACTGCTGAACTCTTAATATTACGGAATTGATATGTTAACTGATCAGGTTGCTATTATTACTGGAGCTTCAAGGGGTATTGGCCGTTGTATTGCCTTGGCGATGGCTGAAAAAGGTGCCAAACTTGTTTTGTCGGCCCGTAGCGAAGACGCGCTGTTGAAGCTTGTTGATGAAATCAAGGCTACCGGTGGCGAGGCTGTTGCTGTTGTTGCCGATGTTGCTAAAAGTGAAGATGCCGATAAACTTGTCGCGGTGGCGAACGAATCTTTCGGGCGAGTTGATATTTTGGTCAACAATGCCGGCATCACCCGCGATGGTTTGTTGCTCCGGATGAAGGATGAAGACTGGGATGCAGTTCTGGACACCAATCTCAAAGGTGCCTTTCTCTGTACGCGAGCGGTTGCGAAGGTCATGTCGAAACAACGTTACGGGCGCATCATTAATATTTCTTCTGTTGTCGGAGAAATGGGCAATCCCGGACAAGCGAATTATAGTGCCAGTAAGGCCGGAATGATCGGACTGACCAAG
This sequence comes from Desulfuromonadales bacterium, assembly GCA_041573815.1. Taxonomy (GTDB): domain Bacteria; phylum Desulfobacterota; class Desulfuromonadia; order Desulfuromonadales; family UBA2294; genus BM707. The sequence goes on along the minus strand of JBFFPW010000353.1, from coordinate 389 downwards.
TCAAATGCGAAAGAACTGGCTCGCCGCAATGTGACAGTTAATGCTGTCACTCCCGGCTACATTGTTACCGATATGACGGATGACCTTGGCGATAAAGCAAAAGAAGAATTAAGCTCCCAGATTCCCCTGGGGCGCCTGGGTGAGGCAGATGATGTCGTTCATGCAGTTCTGTTTTTAGCATCCAAGGGTGCCGGGTATATTACCGGTCAGGCTCTTGGTGTCAACGGCGGAATGTATATGTAATAAATACACAGAAGTTAATTTTGACCACACGTTCAAGGAGGAAAAAAATGTCAATTGAAGCAAAAGTAAAACAAATCGTTGTAGAGCAGTTGGGTGTTGATGAAGATCAAGTGACTGAAACTGCTGCATTCATGGATGATCTTGGC
>JBFFPW010000352.1:0-2409 GCA_041573815.1 Desulfuromonadales bacterium | reverse complement strand
GAAGGGGATCAATTCGAAGTCGGAAAAATATCTGTTGAAGGTGATTTGATTGCGGAAGAAGCTATTCTGTTGGAACGTGTTCAACTGCAACAAGGCCAAAACTTTTCACGCAAGGGGTTACGCGAAAGCATGTTGGCCCTGAATGATTACTATACAGATCAGGGTTACGCTTATGTCAACGTTGCGCCTTTGACCAATACGGTCCCTGCAAGAATGCAATTGATATCAGGTTCCAGATCGAAAAAGGCGTCCAGGTTGCGATTGGCCGAATTGAGATTCGCGGTAATACCAAGACCCTGGACAAGGTCGTCAGGCGTGAAGTGGTTGTAGCTGAGGGCGAAACTTTCAGTGCCAGAGCACTGGATGAGAGCCGGCGAAGAATCAATAATCTTGGTTTTTTTGAAGAAATCAACATCAATACCAAAAAAGGTACTGATGAAAAAATCTTGGATGTTGATATAGACCTGAAGGAGAAACCGACGGGAACCTTCAGCCTCGGTGTCGGCTATTCATCCGTTGATAACTTTATCGCTCAGGGGTCTGTTTCCCAGGCGAACTTCCTTGGCCGCGGCTACAAACTTAATCTCTCCGGTTCGTTCGGGGGGTCCAGTACGGTCTACCAGGTTGGTCTACTCAACCCATATTTCCTTGATAAGAACCTTTCCCTCGGTTTTGATCTTTACAAGACCGAACGGGAGTGGACCGAATATACCGAATTAAAGACTGGTGGCGATATTAAGCTTGGCTTCCCGGTGGCCAAAAGAGTCAGGGCGTTTTTCATCTATCGTTACGAAGAAAAAGAGATTACCGATATTGACGCGAATGCCTCAAGCCTGATCCGGGACGCAGCTGGAGAATCGACCTTGTCATCGCTCTTTGCTTCGTTGAACAGAGATACCACCGATTATCGGATGGACCCGTCCCGGGGTTCCACATCAGAAGCTTCCGTTGAGTTTGCCGGCTTAGGCGGTACGGAAAAGTTTTTGCGGGCCATTGTTGATCATCGCCATTTCTTCCCGTGGAAGTGGGGCACAGTTTTTTCGGCTCATGGCCAGATTGGTCAGGTTTTCGAGATTGACAACCAGGAGATTCCGATTGGTGAACGTTTTTACCTCGGTGGTATCCGAACCCTGCGTGGGTTCAAAACACGCAAAGTCGGTCCGAGAGTTAAACGCTTTGCGTCAACAGTTGATCCTGTGACCGGTGAAGTTTTGTCGACAGCAGAAGAGTTTGAGTATATCGGTGGTGAGAAAGAAGCATATTTTAATTTAGAATACCTTTTTCCGTTGGCGAAAGAAGCTGGTTTGAAAGGCGTTCTTTTCTTTGATACCGGTAATGCCTGGTTGAAAGATGAGGACTTTTTTGAAAGTATGCGCTACAGTGTCGGCGGCGGAATCCGCTGGTTGAGCCCCTTGGGGCCGCTTCGTCTTGAGTGGGGTCGCAACCTCGATGCCCTTGAAGGTGAGAGAAAAACAGAGATGGAATTTTCGATCGGAAGATTTTTCTGATAAAAATATAACAACAGATAAACAGGAGGTTTTTAGTAATGAAGAAATTAGTACTTTTTGTCTTGGTTGCCGTTGCTCTTACCGTAACGCCGGTTGTTGCCGATGCTGCAAAAATTGGTGTTGTTGATTTGCAAAAAGCCCTGAACCTTTCGAAAGCTGGTAAAAGTGCAAAGACCAGAATTACTGAAAAGGTCAAAGAGTTTGAAGTCAAAATTGAAAAGCAGCAAACTGAGCTGAAAAAATTGAAAGAAGAACTGGAAAAGCAGGCTGTCCTGCTCTCCCCGGAAGCTCGCACCGCGAAGGAACGTGATTATCAACAGAAGCTCAAGGATTTTCAACGCTACACCAAGGATCGTCAGGAGGAGTTGCAGCAGCTTGATGGCCAGTATACCAACCAGATTGTTGAAAAATTGCTGGATATGGCCCAGGAAATGGCAAAGAAGGATGGTTTTGAAATCCTCCTGGAGCGTGGTAGTGGCGGCGTTATTTACAGCGCTGATGCCATCGACCTTACGGACAAGTTGATTAAAGCTTCGGATGCTGCCGCCAAGTAACTTCGATGACTGCACAGGATCAAAAAACCGCATCGTTGACTGAGCTTGCCGCACTTGTCTCCGGGCATCTCGTCGGTGATGCCGACCTCCGGGTGTCGAGGGTTGCTCCGATTCATACGGCGGGTGAAGGTGCCATCACCTTTGTCGCCAATCCGAAGTATATCTCTGTCCTTGAGTCAACTTCGGCCTCGGCTGTTATTGTCCATCCCGACCTTGGTTATGATGGTGCAATACCCCGGATTGAAACGGTGAACCCCTATCTGGCATTTGCTAAAATTTTGACTTTTTTGGCAGTTGAGAAGCCTGCTTGTCTGGGGATAGATAAGTCAGCCTTTGTCGCAAAAACT
>JBFFPW010000351.1:0-2424 GCA_041573815.1 Desulfuromonadales bacterium | reverse complement strand
CTGAGATTTTATATTTCCATCAGCGTTTATCAGATCTGATCAGCGTCCCATTGTTTTTGGTTCCCCAGATTTCTCCTTGTTTATGCACTTAAAATCAGAATTCAATCCGATTTTATCCGTGGCAACCTGATTTTGACTAGATGATCCTGGCCATTACTATTTACCGCTCCAGGATCATCGCACAAGCCATCCCACCAGCCGCACAGACAGAAATAAGACCATACTTCGCATCGCGTCGTTTCATCTCGTTCGCCAGGGTCGTCGCGATCCGCGCACCGGTCGCTCCAAAAGGATGACCGACCGAGATCGAACTGCCAAGGGGATTGATCTTCGCCATCGGCACTTTACCGATTGGCTCTTCCTTCCAGCCTTTTTCCCAGGCGGCCAGATTGGTTGCAACCTGGGCGCCAAAGGCCTCATGAATCTCGACGATATCCATATCATCCAGTGTCAAACCGGTCCGTTTGAGCAGGCGTGGCACAGCAACTGCCGGCGCCATCAACAGCCCCTCATCCGGATCGATGGCAGCAAACTCAACATCCTTTATCCAGGCGGCGGCTTCAAGTTCATTCGCCGCCAGCGCCTCTTCAGAAGCAAGAAGAATTGAAGCGGCACCATCAGTGAGCGGACTGGCATTCCCGGCCGTTATTGTGCCGACCGACTCAGGCGCAAAAACCGGGTTCAGTTTGGCCAACTTTTCCAGGGTGGTATCGCCACGGACAATCGTATCGTGTTCAATTCCATCGAGTGGAGAGATTTCAGCTTTCAATCGCCCATCCCCGGTAGCAGCTGCTGCATTTATGTGGCTGTTAAAAGCAATCCGGTCCTGTTCTGGCTGACCAATATCCCATTTCTGCACGGTAATCTCGGCATGTTGCCCCATGGTTAAACCGGTTGAGGGCTCCTTGAAAGAGAGGACTTTCGGCTTGAAATGCCGAAAACGCAGTTGACTCATCGCCTTCAATTTATCATCAGCAGAACGTGCCATCCCCGCTTCCAGAAGAATAGCAGACGCTTCTTTTCCAAACAGGATCGGTACCGTCGACATCGATTCAACGCCGCCGGCGATAGCGAGGGACATCCGTCCGGACTTGATCGCATCCGCCACATCGACCATCGCATGCAGACTGGTAATGCAATTATTGGAAACCATCAGGGCGTGGATATCCTTCGGCAGTTCAGCTGCGAAGACAATCTCACGAGCCAGATTGGATATTCTCGGGTCATGCAGCACCCGTCCCCAGACCAGCCCATCAATAGCATTCGGATCTTTGATGAATTTCGCGACCAGCCCCTTGACGGCATGCGCTGATAGCTGTAATTGGTCGTATTTGCGGAACTGGGCCCCGGCTTTTACAAAAGGAGTGCGCATACCACCAACGATGGCGACACGCCTGGTCGTTTTGTCCATAGTTTCTCCTGAAATATCATGGTCAGATAAAGATAAGTTTCCGTTAACTTGGTATCGACATCAGATAACGTTTTCTATATAATACCACGCTGTTTCAATTGTTTTTCTTGATCATTTAATGTTTCCAGATACCTACGTCATTCTATTTAAATTGAAGGAGAGAAAAGATGCCTGATTTTGTTTACCAGGAACCGTTTCCGCTCGGTAAGGATGAAACCAAATATCGCAAACTGGAAGGCGGAGAGCAATACATCAGCACCGCCAATTTCGATGGCCAGGAAGTCCTTAAGGTTGATCCGGAAGGCTTGACCTTTATTGCCAATCAGGCGCTCAAGGATGTCTCCTTCCTGCTGCGTCCAGAGCACAATGAGCAGGTCGCCAACATTTTGCGCGACCCGGATGCACCGATGAACGAAAAAGGTGTCGCCGTCGCCTTCCTGCGCAATGCTGAGGTTGCTGCACAGTTTGAGCTGCCGACCTGCCAGGATACCGGCACAGCGACCATTGTGGCCAAAAAGGGCCAGAATATTTTCACGGGTGGCAATGACGCCGAAGCTCTTTCAAAGGGTGTCTTCAAGACCTACACTGAAGAGAACCTGCGTTACTCGCAGACTGTTCCCCTCGATATGTACACCGAGAAAAACAGCGGCACCAACCTCCCGGCACAGATCGACATCTACGCCGAACAGGGTGATGCTTACAAGTTTCTCTTTGTCGCCAAGGGTGGTGGTTCGGCCAACAAGACCTATCTCTTTCAGGAGACCAAGGCTCTGCTCAATCCGGAGAAGCTCGAGTCCTTCCTGGTTGAAAAAATGAAAACCCTCGGCACCGCCGCCTGCCCACCCTACCATCTCGCTTTTTGCATCGGCGGCACCTCGGCAGAAACCTGCCTGAAAACCGTCAAGATGGCGTCGACCAAGTACTACGACTCCCTGCCGACCGAAGGCAACGAACATGGTCAGGCGTTCCGTGATATCGAGCTTGAGAACAAGATTCAGAAGAGAGCTGAAGAG
>JBFFPW010000350.1:0-2425 GCA_041573815.1 Desulfuromonadales bacterium | reverse complement strand
CCCGAAGTTTACACCTTATTTATTCCGATCGAGAAAGGTGTGATCAAATCAATCGGCAACGGGAAGAGGATGGTTGAGTTTTTCTCAGCGGCAACTTCTGTCAATGTCTGCAGGAAACGGAGTTGCAAGGCGCTTTCCTGCCCGGAGATAACCTTGGCCGCTTCTGCCAACTTCTTCGATGCTTCAAACTCACCGGCTGCGTGAATAATCTTTGATCGCCGTTCACGCTCAGCTTCAGCCTGACGCGCCATCGCCCGCTGCATGTTCTCCGGCAGGTCTATATGCTTGACTTCAACATTGGAAATTTTCACCCCCCAGGCATCAGTCTGGCGATCAAGAATGGTCTGCAACTCCTGATTGATCTTGTCACGGTGGGTCAGCAGTTCATCAAGCTCCGATTGCCCGAGCACCGACCGCAGAGTCGTCTGCGCCAGCTGGCTGGTCGCATAGAGATAGTTCTCGACCTCGATCAGCGCCTTGTCCGGCTCAACTGCCCGGAAGTAGAGAACGGCGTTCACCTTGACCGAAACGTTGTCCCTGGTGATGATATCCTGCGGCGGCACATCCATGGCCACGGTCCGGAGAGGGACCTTAACCAACCTGTCGACAATCGGGATGATAAATCGCAGCCCCGGCCCCTTGACTCCGGCAAAGCGCCCGAGACGAAAGACCACACCTCTTTCGTACTCAAGCAAGATACGAACGGCACTACCGATAATAACAATCAGCAATCCCAGGGCAATCACCCAACCAATAAGACCGACTGGTATCATTTACTCCTCCATGGTTTCAGGCTTGGATTCTTCTTTTTCCAACTTACGGACTTCGAGCTTCATGCGTTCAAGCATACGAACGACTTCGATGGCCTCGCCTTCCTTGATGTCATCCTTTGAGACTGCGGTCCAGTATTCACTGTGGACAAAAACCTTTCCTTCGCCATCAAAGTCACAGACCGCCTCACCGCGCTCGCCAGCCATTGCTTCGATGCCGGTAACTGTCGGTCTTTTCTGGGTTCGAACAACATAATAGAGGGCCAGCAGGAAAAAGCTGCTGAAGACCAGGACCGAAGAGGCGATCACCGCCAGGGATATCTGCTGATAAGGCTCGGACCCTTCAATCAGAACCAGCGATCCCATCACCAGGGAAACAATACCGCCGATTGTCAACATGCCGAACGAGACGACTTTAACTTCCAGGACAAACAGGACAACAGCCAGCACGATCAGCAGCACACCGACATAATTGACCGGCAGCATTTGCAGGCCGATAAAAGCCAGAAGGAGAGCCAGGGCGCCGACAGCCCCCGGCAGAATGACACCAGGTTGGGATATTTCAAAAAAGATCCCGAGAATGCCGAGCATGAGCAGCATATACGCAACATTCGGGTTACTGATGGTGTTGAGGATCTGCTGCCGCCAGTTCATTGTGGCAAAAGTAAGCGTCGCATTGACAGTTGATAAGGTCTTCGCATTACCATCACGGATATATTTCCTGCCATCCAGTTCTTTAAGCAAGGCCGCTTCGTTTTCGACGATCAGGTCTATCACCTTCAGTTCAAGCGCCTCTGTGGCCGGGGTCGAAATGCTCTCCCTTACAATTTTTTCGGCCCACTCCTCGTTGCGGCCTTTTTGCCGGGCAATGCTTTGCACGTAAGCGACAGCATCATTGACAACCTTGGCCTGCATGGTTTCATCCATGCCCCCCTGCCCCCCGCTCACGCCGATGGCGACCGGGTGGGCGGCACCAAGGTTGGTACCTGGCGCCATTGCGGCGAAATCAGCCGCCAGGGTAATAATCGCTCCGGCCGAAGCTGCCCGGGCGCCGGAAGGATAGATATAAACAATGACCGGGATGCGCGAGGCGAGAATGTTCTGGATGATGTCGCGCATCGATGAATCGAGACCACCCGGCGTATCAAGTTCGAGCAAAAAAGCCGCCGAACCGGCATTGTTGGCCGATGTGATCTCCTGAGAAATAAAATCGGCGACGACCGGGTTGATCGACGAGGCAATACGCACGGCCCTGACGGTATCCGCTTCGGCCGGCAGCTGAGAAACCAGCAAAACAATGCCGCATGCGACCAGCAGCACAACATGTAAAAAATATCGCAGACGTGCTTTCATGCCTTGATTTTATCAGTGATGTCACCGGTGTCAATTTCACAACAGTTTCTTAAACAACTGTAACCGCGAGAGAAATACCCTTGAATCGACAATAGAAACATGATAGCAATAACAATACGTCAAAATCATGACGGTACAGAAGGGAGTCCATGAAGCCACTCGCACACATTTTACTGATTGATGATGAGCCCAGCAGCCGGGAAGCGCTGTCAACCCTGCTGAACAATGCTGAAATTATGGTCTCAACGGCCAGTGATGCGCAGCGGGCCTATCAACTCCTTGAAAACGAGTCATTCGAAATT
>JBFFPW010000349.1:0-2427 GCA_041573815.1 Desulfuromonadales bacterium | reverse complement strand
TGTGCCACGGAAGCCGTACTGTAGGCGGGGACATTGGTCACGGCCACGCCATGCCGGCGCGCAGCATTCAGGTCAACGACATTGACCCCGGTGGCCTGGATGCCGATATAACGCAAAGCGGGCAAAGCTGAGATTTCATCGGCACCGAGAAACGCTTTGTTGGTAATCAGGGCTTCCGCTCCAGCGGCCCGATCAAGGGTCAGGTCACGCGGTGTCCGATCGTAGACTGTCAGTTGGCCAAATTCTTTCAATCCGTCCCAACTGAGATCCCCCGGGTTGGTGGCATAGCCATCGAGGACAACGATCTTCATGGCGAATCTTCACCATCTCCGGACATCAGGCCTGAGCCATCGTTCATCCGGTCGAGAAAAGATTTCAGCCGCACTGTATGCTCCCGATCCGCCTCGGCAAGGGCCTTAAACATGGTCTGCAAATCAGGCTGGCCGCCCGATTCCGCAAAACCCAGATGGACTTTCAGGAATTCATCCTCCAGTTCAACCGAGGCATAGATCGCTTCATCAAGAGAAAGAACCCCCTCCTGAACATCAAGCAGCAGTTCACCGGCCCGGTCCAGGAGTTGTTGGACCTCCTGATTGGACAAATTGACCTCAGTGATACCAGCAATTTCCAGCCGGTCGACAACCAGTCGGATCCGATACGCATGACGCATCTCGTCATCGGCCATCTCCTGCCATATCTCGCGCAGTTCGTCGTTGGCATCAGGGTGTTTAACCAGTTGCTGGTAAATCTCTCCGACCCGTTCTTCGACATCGACACAGGTTTGCAGGACAGCTCTCATGACAAGCCTCCTTGTTTTTGCTGATTTCTTTTCAAGCCCAGGTAAATCTTATCCATGAGAAACCCGAGACAGGTCAAGCGAAACAGGATCGAAACCCTCAACACGCCAAGACCATAAATCACACTTCGCCTGAAGTTGATCGATGACGCATCATCAAAATATTTGGTCGGGCAAGACACTTCGCCAATACTGAAACCGGCATAGACGGCCTGGGCCAGCATTTGATTATCAAAGACAAAATCATCTGAATTCTGATCCAGAGGCAAGGTTTCCAGAACTTCCCGGGAAAAGGCACGGTAGCCAGTATGATATTCAGAAAGTTTTTTGCCGAGCATGACATTCTCGAAATGAGTTAAAAACCGGTTCGCCAGATATTTATAAAGAGGCATGCCCCCTTTGATCGCTCCTTCGGAGAGGATACGGGATCCCAGTACAACATCATATTGCCCTGCTGCGATCAGGGAACCCATCGCAACCAGAAGTTTGGGGGTGTATTGATAATCTGGGTGCAGCATGATGACCACATCGGCACCACGCTTTAATGCCTCTGAGTAACAGGTTTTCTGGTTGCCGCCATAACCGAGATTCTGTTCATGAGTCACAGTGTGCAAGCCCAGAGCCTTACCCTTTTGGGTTGTCTGGTCTGTGCTGGCATCATCAACGAGAATAACATCGTCAATATACTCTCGTGGGATTTCCTCCACAGTTTGCAGCAAAGTTTTTTCCGCATTGTATGCCGGCAGTACTACACAGATTTTTTTACCGAATATCATTATCCGCCCTCAACCATTCAGGCCATAAACAAATATTAAAGACTTAAATCTACACACTAGAAGAAACCACCACTTCATTGTTTAGATTGAGTGAATAACAAAAGCTTCTTAAAAGAAAAGTTAAATACAAAAACAACCAATGTCACTAATATTTTCGACAGTAAATAATGAATGTCTCCAAATTCAACCGCTGTCCACATCAACAATTCGTTAAGTCCGAGGCCGACCAGGCAGGTCAATACAAATAAAGGTAATTCAAACGTGACTTGGTTATACTTTCTATTTACAAAGACCCATTTCACACAAAAAATATAGCTGATGACAATACCAAGGGAGACTCCGGCAAAGTTTGACCAGAGATAGTTGATATCAAAAAATTCAGTCAACACCAACAGAACAGTGAAGTCTGCTAAAAACGTCATGCTTCCCGCCCAGAAATATCTCCTGAACTCTGTATGGCTCGCATGAAAAACAATTTTCTTCAAAGGCGTCATGGATAAAGCTCTGACAAACGATCTAAAAAAATGCCCCCGACTGAGTCGGGGGCATCATTATGCCATTACTTTGAAAAAATGTTTAGCCTTCTTCCAGCACCGCCTGTGCTGCCGCCAAACGGGCGATCGGCACGCGGAAGGGTGAGCAGGAGACATAATCCAGGCCGATGCGGTGACAGAACTTCACCGAAGAAGCCTCACCGCCATGCTCGCCACAGATGCCCAGTTTGATGTCAGCGCGGGTCTTGCGGCCCAGTTCGCAACCCATCTTCACCAGTTGCCCGACGCCTTCCTGATCAATGGCAACGAACGGGTCGTTGGGATAGATTTCCTGTTCGACATAGAAGGGCAAAAACTTGCC
>JBFFPW010000348.1:0-2430 GCA_041573815.1 Desulfuromonadales bacterium | reverse complement strand
GGGGCCGGGCTCGAACTGCGATAGTCCGTTCGTGCTGCGAAAGACTACTAAACAGAAGTTTACCCCAACCAAACGCCGCGGGAGCATATCATGGAACGTGGGAAAAGGGAACCGGTGCAAATCAAGTGTCCACGTTGCCAACTGACCAAAATCATCTACATTCCAGACCAGGATGTTCCGAACTGTCCTGAGTGTAATATTCCAATGGTCATTGCAGAGCTTCTCGATGAAGGCAAATCTTATTAAAGATGAATTACTTGACCCTATTTCACTAACAAGGAGGAAAAAATGAAAAGAATTTCAGCATTACTGGTTGCCATGATTTTGGCCACGAGCATGATCGCAATCCCCGCTTTTGCCGGAACGCTTGAAGAGATACAGAAACGCGGCACCCTGAGGGTCGGTATGGAGCCTGGCTACATGCCGTTTGAGTTGACCAACAAAAAAGGCGAGATTATCGGCTTTGACGTCGATATGGCCAAGCGCATGGCCAAAGCCATGGATGTAAAACTCGAACTGGTTTCTACCGCCTGGGACGGCATTATCCCGGCCTTGCTGACCAAAAAGTTCGACATCCTGATGTCGGGCATGACCCTGACCCAGCAGCGCAACATGAAGATTAACTTCGCCCAGCCCTACATTGTTATCGGCCAAACCATCCTGTTGAAAAAGAGCCTGGCCGGCAAAGTCAATTCCTACAAGGATCTGAACAACAAGAAGTACACCATTGCCTCCAAACTCGGCACCACTGGCGAGCAGGCGACCAAGAGGATGATCCCGAAAGCCAACTACATCTCCTACGAAACCGAGCAGGAAGGTGTTCTGGAGCTGGCCAACGGCAAGATTGATGCTTTTATCTACGACTTGCCATATAATGCAGCAGCCTTTGCCCAACGCGGCCAGGGCAAAATGGTGCACCTCGACAAGTCGTTCACCTACGAGCCGCTGGCATGGGCCATCCGCAAAGGTGATTACGATTTCGTCAACTGGCTGAACAACTTTCTCAACCAGGTCAAGAACGACGGCACTTACGACAAGGTCTACAATAAATGGTTCAATGATGATGCATGGATGAAAGATCTGCAGTAATCAAGGACCGGAAGGAACTGAATTTTGATAGCCCCAAAAAAACTGTGGCTCTGGAAACTCCTGACGGCGGTCATCCTTATCGGGATGGCCGCCGGCATCTGGGGAGCGGTGAAGCGCATCGATTATACCTGGCGCTGGAACCGGGTACCGCAGTATTTCCTCTACAACGCCGAAGAGTCACAGAAAATCCCGTTTGACGGGGTCGTCTCCACCATCTCTACTTCTGGAAAAACCAGCAATCTTATTCTGACGTCGGAAACCGGCGAAACAGTGACCGTCGAAATCGACACGGAAACCTTGCGCGTCAGTGAGGGCGAAGAGCTGTTTGAAGACGACACCGTCGGCTTCTCCAGCGAGTGGCGGCTCGGCCCCCTGACAACCGGCCTCTGGACCACTCTCTGGCTTTCGGCCGGAGCGAGCGTCATGGCCCTGATTATCGGCCTGTTAACCGGCCTGGCCAGAGTCTCACACAATTACACTCTGCGCAGCCTGGCGGCCACCTACGTTGAATTTATCCGCGGCACCCCATTACTGGTGCAGATTTTCATCGCCTACTTTTTCATTGGCACCGTCTTTGATCTCAGTCGTAACGTCGCCGGCATCGGGGCTTTGGCAATTTTTGCCGGCGCCTATGTCGCCGAAATCGTCCGCGCCGGCATCCAGTCAATCCCCAAAGGACAAATGGAAGCGGCTCGGTCGGTCGGCATGAACCTTCTTCAGGCGATGATCTACATTATCCTCCCCCAGGCCTTCAAACGGATCTTGCCGCCACTGGCCGGCCAGTTTATCAGCCTGGTCAAGGATTCCTCGCTGGTCTCGGTCATTGCCATAACCGACCTGACCAAGTCGGGTCGTGAGATTATTACCAGCACCTTTGCAACATTTGAAATATGGCTGACCATCGCCGCAATGTACCTGATCGTTACATCGGTCATGTCTCAGGTGGTATTCTGGATGGAACGGAGGCTCGCAATCAGTGATTAAAGCCAGCAATGTCGAAAAAATATTTACCGGCCGGGGACAGGTCGTTCGAGCTGTTGACGATGTCTCTACCGATGTTAAAAAAGCTGAGGTGGTTGTCATTATCGGCCCGTCCGGCTCTGGCAAATCAACCTTTCTTCGCTGTCTGAATGGCCTTGAGACCTTTGACGCCGGCCATATTGAAATTGATGGCATGGATCTGGCGGACCGCAAAACTGACTTGAACAAGGTGCGAGCCGAAGTCGGTATGGTTTTTCAGCAATTCAACCTGTTCCCACACAAATCGGTCCTGGAAAATATTACGCTGGCCCAGAAGGTCGTCCGCAAGCGAAACAGTGCTGCCGCCGAAGAAAAGGCCCG
>JBFFPW010000347.1:0-2430 GCA_041573815.1 Desulfuromonadales bacterium | reverse complement strand
CGACGGTTCTCTGCGGCATCGCGCTGGGCGGCATCGTCGCCGCGCGCCTCTACGCGATGCAAATTATCGTGCATCGCGGCACGCGAAGCCTCGCCGGCGTCAGCGCGCTGCTCGTCGCGGCTGGCTACGCGACGTTCCCAGCCGTGCAGTCGAGGTACCTCGTGGAATTCGGGGCGAGCGGCTTTCAAAGCGGGTTCGTGATTGCGGCCGTCATCCTCATGCTGCCCGTCGCGGTCCTTTCCGGCGTCATTTTTACGGCGCTCGGGAGAGGGCTCAAAGAAGCGATCGGCGACAGCACGACGGCGACGGCATGGCTTGCCCTCGCGAATACCGCGGGCGCGATGTTCGGTTCCCTGGTCGCGGGATTCCTGCTGTTGCCGCTGCTTGGCATCGAACGATCACTGTCTGTTGCCGCCCAGATAGAAGATGGCAAGGAGGTGATGACACGCAAATATAAGGCGAAGCAATTCCTCGCTTACTTCCAGCCGTTTTCAAATACCAATGCCCCGGTTGAAGAACTGCGCCAATTGTACGATGAAGCGCTTTCAGTCGCTGGCGTGGTCGGCCTCTCGGTCGGTACCCGGCCTGATTGTCTGCCGGATGATGTTCTTGACCTGCTGGCTGAATATCATCGAAGCAGCTATTTCTGGTTGGAGATCGGTCTGCAGTCGATCCATGATTCGTCGCTCGACTATCTGCAGCGCGGTCATGATTACGCCAGCTTTCTCAAGGCGTATCAAGCAGCGAAGCAAAGAGGGCTGCAGGTTTGCGTTCATGTTATCCTCGGGTTGCCAGGTGAAAATCATGAGTCGATGCTAGCGATGGCAGATGAAATGGCCCGCTTGAAGGTTGATGGTATCAAGATTCACCTGTTACACATTCTGAAAGGAACCCGACTCGGCGACCTTTTTGAACAGGGTGAGGTTGCAGCTTTGGAGCAGGATGATTATGTTTCTCTGGCGGTCGATTTTATTGAACGGCTGCATCCCGACACCCTGATCCATCGTTTGACCGGTGATGGGCCTCGCGACAGTTTATTAGCGCCACTCTGGTCTCTTAATAAATGGGAAGTACTCAATGCAATTGATGACCTGCTTGAACGACGTGATAGTTTCCAGGGGAGCCAATGCCGTGAAACAGATTAAACCCCTGTTGTTTTTTCTTTTAATGATTTTTCTGCTGGCCGGATGCGAGACGCCGCCGGAAACAGCCGAGTCCGTGCGACAGAAAATACTCGATGCGCACGGCAAAGAGGGTCGCCTGCAGCAAATCAAAGGTCTGCTTTTTCATGGCCATGTGCAGGCCCTCAATGAGGAGAATCATGGAAAAGTCTGGATCCTTTACCGGCATCCTGAAAAATTGCGGGTTGTCGCTGAGCTGGACAAAATGAAGGAAGACCGCTTGTATCTGGATGGAGAGGGCTGGAGCGACGATGGCGGTGGCTTTTCCAAGGTTTCCGGAATGGCTCTGGATGTGATGAAGTTCCAGGTCGAGCATCTGGGGTTGCCTCTCGGTATCCTGGGTGGCAAGTACCAGATGCGTTTGCTTGAGACTGTCAGCGAAGACAATCCGGTCAGGCTGGTGTTGACAGATGTAGATGGGCTGGAAACAAAAATCAGCGTTGATCCTTACAGGTGGGTTATTCGAACTGTCGAGAGGGAATTTGAAGTTAATGATCAGAAGTTGTTGCTGGCAGTTGTTTACGAGGAGTACCGGACGGTCAAGGGGGTGCAGCTACCGCACCGGATTCTGAACTTTGTCAATGGCAAACCGGTCGGGCGGACTGACTTTACGTCAATACAGACGAACCCATCCATACCTGAAAATATATTCAGTGCACCCGGAGACGGGGCGAGGTAAACTGGACTGTGTCAGCGGGAGCTGCTGGCGACAGAAGATTCCTGACCGACCGGTTGTTCACCGGCTCCGCTCCAGGAAATCAGTAGCAGGGAAGCCCAAACAATACCAACTAATATCACTACAAGACGCATCATATCGGCAGAAACATACAGGAGCCTTTCTGTATAATCAAGTCAATAGTGGTATTCACGCAATTTCTTGCCCTGTTAGTCCAGGATGTGATATTTTGCGCGCCGCCTGTACATAAAATATCCACTGGAAAATCATGAAACTTTCTTCACTGAACCCTGAACAGAGAGCCGCTGTCGAGCAGATCGACGGACCGGTTTTAATCCTTGCTGGTGCCGGTTCCGGTAAAACCCGGGTGATTACTTTCCGTATTGCCTACCTTTTGCAGCAAGGTGTTGCCGCCGAAAATATTCTGGCGGTGACCTTTACCAACAAAGCGGCCAAGGAGATGCGGGAGAGAGTTGCGGAGCTGGTCGATGGCCGCCTGGTCAAGGAAATGACCATTTCCACCTTCCATTCCCTTGGCGTGAAGATCCTCAAGAAAGAGATTGCCCGTCTCGG
>JBFFPW010000346.1:0-2437 GCA_041573815.1 Desulfuromonadales bacterium | reverse complement strand
AGTTACCCTGTAGTCCTCATCAAGCAGGTACATCGATTCGAAGCTGCTCGATTCATTTACAGCAACCTGGAGGTAACGATTGATATCAGCGTCATCACGCAAAAGACCGGAGTTCAGTATTTTTACTACGATTGCAAGACTGCTGTGGGTATCACGAAGAAACTCAGTAGCTTCAGCGCTGACATCCGAGGCGTGGATGTCAATCAGTTCTGAGATAGTTTCAAAGTGCTTTTTTTCAAAATAATGGACACTGAACATTCCTATCATCAGAATCGGCATTGCAGCAACAACAACAAAATGCAAGGTCAGCGATTGTCTGAATGATGACGGGAATTTCATAATTTATCGACAACCTTGAACTGACCATTTTCTATCACAGTGAGAAAAAGCTTTCGTTCTACATCACCAAAACGGTCGAAGGTCATTTCCGATTGCAAACCAGGGAAGCGGCCGATACCAAGTAAAGCTGTCTTCAGACTCTCTTTGTCAGTTTTCCTTACCAGACCGGCAAAAAGATGGGAGGCGGCGTCGTAGGTGAGAACGGTCACAAACGACGGTACATACCCAAAACGCTGGGTGAATTTCTCTTTAAATGCCAGATATCGTGGCTCCTGGCTATTAGCGTTAAAACTATGGAATGATCGCATGCCAATAACAGCCCGGCCACCGAAGCTCAACAAATCCGTGGTTGATGCCCATTCCGAAGAAAAGAGAGCAACAGAGCTTTCCAGCTTCCGTATCTGCTGAGATAACAAAGCGGTGTCGATAGCACTACTTAACAGCAAGACACCGTCGGGTTCTGCTTCCAGGACGCGTTTAGCGAGCGGCAGGAAATGGACTTCAGGTTGAGAAGTAAACTCTTCCACGGCAATAACCTGTCCACCATTTTTCTCTAAAGTATTTTTGAAGCTATTCAGCCAGGTTTCTGTAAAAGCTCTATTTGAGAGGTCATAAACCACGGCGAATCGCGGCAGATTTATATCTTTTGTGACATAGTCTGCTAGCTGCTCCGCGTTTTTACTTACTGGAGCCGTCACTCGGAAAAAGAAATCATCCTTCCCGGACAACTGGTCGGTTTTGGCGGTTGGACTGACCATGACGATTTGATTGGCATTAATTAGCGGTTGCGCCGTGACAGCCATCGAACTGGTCACCGGCCCGATTATGGCGGAGACCTCCTCGTCAACCAACTCTCGTATCGCCTGTTTGAGGGCTTCGGCATCCTGTTGATCATCTCGAACAACAAGCTCTAATTGTCGGCCCGAGATACCGCCAGACATGTTCTGCTCTTCGATCGCCAAAGTCACGGCATCACGGGATGCGACGCCCAGATCAGCAACCCGTCCGGTTAACCCAGCGACAAAACCGATTTTGAGAGGGGGGTCTTCAATGCACGAGAGCAGAGAGGAACAAGCACAAAGGACAAGAGCCGTCGCAGACAACTTTCTCAAAAACAAAAATATTCTTTCGGCCATAGTAAAACCCTTGTCCCTGTCAGCCAACGCCCGCAACTTTAGGGGCACCCATTTCCAAAAGGTTAAGGAGACAAACTCGCTCAGAGTCTTCTAGTAAGAAATTATATCTTCCTGTAAACCGATGGGGCCATCTGCTTCAGGGGCAGATTCAGGCCCAGCAAGGTTTCAGAATGGCCAAGAAAAATATACCTCCCGGAATCGAGAGTATCGACCAATTTTGCCAGCAGTTTTTCCTGGGTCGGACGATCAAAATAAATGATAACATTCCTGCAAAAAATGACGTCAAATGGCTCGCGAAAGCCAAAATCATCATCCATAAAGTTAAGCCTTCGGAAACGGGCAAGTGCACGCAATTCTGGAACTACACGCACCATGCGATTCTCGGGGTCTTTGGATCTGAGGAGATACTTTTTCTTGAGTTTCTCCGGAATGGGTGCCGCCTTGGCTGCAGCGTAAATCCCCTGAACGGACTTCTCAAGGACATCAGTGCAGATATCGGTACCGAGAATATCAAATCGGAAATCCGGCATTTCAAGCTGGAATTCTTTAAGAACCATTGCAAGGGTATAGGGTTCTTTGCCGGTTGAACAACCAGCACTCCAGATGCGCATTGGCTGGTTGACGCCGGTACCAAAGGCTTCGATCAAATATGGCAGTGCAGATTGAATCAGGTAATCGAAGTGGGCGGGTTCACGGAAAAAATCCGTTTTATTCGTAGTCACAACATCGATCAACTTGATGAGCTCTTCTGTAGGCTCATCTTTGGCAAAGATCATGTCGGCATATTCTTCGAAAGAAGAGAGCGAATGAGCTCGAAGACGTTTACGCAAGCGGGCTTCGAGCATGCTTCGCTTATGTGACGGCAGCTTAATACCGCAATGATCGTAGACAAGTTTACTGAAGCGATCGAAATCCCGGTCCGTCAAACGGGCATCGAATCTTTTCAATGCCGGTGCAACTGT
>JBFFPW010000345.1:0-2454 GCA_041573815.1 Desulfuromonadales bacterium | reverse complement strand
TTAAGGCCGCGAGCCTGCAGCATGGTGCCCATGGCGCCATCCAGCACCAGAACCTGATCTTTTATTTTTTGCAGAAAATTTGTCATGCTATTTTTCCTGTTCCGGAGCGCTGTCATCCGGCAGGGTGGCCAGGCGATCGGCTATCGATTGCCGGGCAAAGGTAAAGTCGGCGATCAGTGGGCGGCGCAAATCGACATGCCCCTTCAGGGTGTCGACCTGCTGAGAATTGATCTGCACGGCGACCTGACGCAAATGCGGAAAATTAACCGCCACCGAATTGGCCAGTGCGTAGACGGTCAACAGTTCCGACTGGCTGCCACCCGGGTGGCCGGAAGAGATCTCCGGGCTGAAATCGAGAATGGCGGTCCCTTCCTCGATATGGACATTCCGTATCTGCGTTTTTGCCGGCAGAACGGCTATCCCCTGTTGCACAGGGCCGGCGATCAACGCTTCAACGACCGCCTGAATACAACCCTCGTCGCCACCACAACTGAGCTGCCGGGCTTCACTGATTAAATACTCACCATTTTCACTGGAAAAATAGAGAGTGACATCTCTTTGTGCCAGGACGGTACTGTCAGTCACTGCCTGCATCTTCGGGTTGGCCTGAACCCTCCGCACCGGTTTCGGACGACTGGCGTACCAGAGCAGCAAAAAACCGAGCAGGATAACCGTGACGATAATATAAACGAAGTGTTTGTTCTTCATAACCTGACTGATCCCTGAATTCTATCCGGAAGTGAAACCTGCTGAACATCACCAAGATCTCTCCCGAGAAATGCACTTCCGACCCGTTCAAACCGGGTCGGAACGTCCGTCACAAAAAAGCTGACGTCGCCGCTCAGTTTTTCGTTGCGCTGGCCGTCAAGAGACTGGACAACAATTTTGGCTGTTTCCTCAGCTGAATCGACCAACGCGACAGACGGACCGAGGAGTTGATGCAAGATCTCTTTTAACAGAGGATAATGGGTGCAACCGAGCACCAGCGTGTCAATGTCGTTACGGATCGGACCGATATATTCCTCAGCGGCCAGTCGGGCAATTTCGTGTCCAGACCACCCTTCTTCAGCCAGCGGCACAAAGAGGGGGCAGGCGGCTGAAACGACATCGATCGCCGGGTCAATTGTACGGATAGCGTGGGCATAAGCATCGCTTTTGATCGTTCCATCGGTGCCGATCACGCCGACCTTGCCATTACGGGTCAAACCGGCCGCCCGGCTTGCCCCGGGTTCAATAACCCCGATGACCGGAATATCATATGCCGCCTGTAGCGCTTCCAGGGCGACAGCTGACGCCGTATTGCAGGCAACCACCAGCATCTTGACCCCGCGGCCAACCAGAAAAGCAGCCGCCTCGAGAGCATAGCGGCGGACGGTCTCGGGACTCTTGGTCCCGTATGGAACGCGAGCGGTATCGCCGAGATAAACGAGATCCTCACCCGGCAGAAGCCGGGAAATTTCCTTCAAAACCGTCAACCCGCCAACGCCGGAATCAAAAACTCCTATGGCCTGCTCTGATGCCATCCAACCCCCTGAAAAACCAGTCTTTAAACGATCGTACATAGTAGGAGATGGCTATGGGGCAAGTCAAGGATTTTAGCGCCTTTACGCTTTTCTATAATAAAAAAAACTGATATAGTGATCTGGTTTCATTGGAGCAAACTAAAACAACTTATTTAACCGGAGAAAATTATGGATTTTATCGACTCCATATTCGAATTCCTCAGCACCCTTTCGACCGAGAACATCATCGCCTATATGGACCAGGCGAAAGTCGGTGACCTGATTCACAACCCGGTTTTTCTCGGCATCATGGGAGCCCTTGCCGTTATCAGCCTGATCATGAAATGGCGAATGCTTCTGGTTGCCAACCTGACCGTCGTCGGCTTTGCCGGCCTGATGTCCTACACACTCGAGCGCGGCACCAGCCTTGATGGTGGCCTTTCCAACGATACCCTGCTCGTTTTTATCGGCGTCGGCGTTATTATCATCGGCGCCGTCATCTATTTCCTCTTTGTTAAATCAGAGTAGTTTCCCAGGCTTTTCATGATTGGATTTACCACAACAATTCCGCTGGAAATTCCGTTAGCCGCCGGGCGCAGGCCGGTCGACCTCAACAACATTTTCATTACCGATCCGACCCCGCAAACCTTTATTGAAGAGGCCGAGATTGCCGGTTTTCCACGCAATATCTGTGGCTGGATCAAGGGGATCTACGGCGTCACCCTGCGCCACAAGATTCCGGAAATTATTGCCGTCACCGAAGGGGACTGTTCCAACACCCAGGCGCTGATGGAAGTACTGACCCTTGAAGGGGTCAAAACCATCCCCTTCTCCTACCCCTACGATCGCTCGGAAGAGACGATCAATCTGGAACTGGACAAGCTCTGCCGACACTTCGGCACGACCCGTGACGAGGCGGAGTCAATGCGCAAACGCCTCAACGTTACCCGCC
>JBFFPW010000344.1:0-2471 GCA_041573815.1 Desulfuromonadales bacterium | reverse complement strand
TTCGATCGAAGGGGTTGAAGTTGCCATCTTCTTTCGCGAGATCTCATCTGGCAATTACAAGGTCGGTTTTCGCTCCAAGGGCGCAGTTGATGTTGGCGCCTTGGCCCGGGAGTTCGGTGGTGGCGGTCATCATAATGCGGCCGGGGCGACGGTTCAGGGTTCTCTTGAAGAAGTCCGTTCTGACGTGTTTAATCGACTTGGTATCTCCTGAATTATTTCATGCATGGATTTTTGATTATAGATAAACCGTCTGGCATCACTTCGCATGATATCGTGCGGAAAATTCGCCGGAAACTGGGTCTCCGCCGGGTTGGTCACGGTGGAACTCTTGACCCGATGGCGACCGGGATTGTGCCGGTGGCTGTTGGTGATGCGACCCGTTTGCTGGAGTTCTTTTCTGATAGTGATAAAGGTTATTCAGCAACCATGCGGCTTGGCGTGACCACCGACAGTCAGGACGCTGAAGGCGAAGTTATTGCCACCGCCGATTGGCAAGGGTTAAGACCACAAGACGTCGAATCGGCAATCAGTGAAATGTCAGGTGATATTTTACAGGTTCCGCCCATGTTTTCTGCTTTAAAGAGAAATGGCGTCCCTCTTTACAAACTTGCCCGGCAAGGCGTTGAAGTTGAACGGAAGGCTCGCCCTGTTACAATACACTCAATTGAAGTGACCCGTTGTGTTTTACCGGATGTCTCTTTTGATGTTGTTTGTTCCAAGGGGACTTACATTCGGACTCTGGCATACGATATTGGCCAGAAACTGGATTGTGGTGCCCATTTGACAGCTTTGCGGCGCTTTCAGCATGGTCCATATCGACTCAGTGACGCTGTCTCTCTTGAGGATTTTGAGGCCGTTGGAGAAGACGAAGCGGCAGCTATGCTGATTCCCTTGATCGATGTTATGTCTGAATTGCCGCTGGTGAAATTAAACGAGGATGCGGTTGCGCACCTGTTGAATGGTGTTCCACCGCAGCAGGCAGAGGCAGAGCTTAATGCTGATTGTTGCGAAGGGGCTATGGTTCGGTTGACCGACGGCGAAAAATTACTCGCCATTGCCCGTTTTGATCCTTCGCGGGAAAATGAAAAAAGAGGGGATTTCGAATTGCTCAGGGTTTTTGTCCTTGGGCAATAGCAAGTGTTGAATCAAGGCTTTACATCAGGTTGATGTTATGATAAATAAACGTGTTTCAAATAATATGATAAGATTTATTGCCGGAAAGGACTAATTAGAAAGATGCTGGCTACAGAACGTAAACAGGAAATTATTGAGAAGTTCAAAACTCATGACAGTGATACCGGTTCACCGGAAGTGCAGATTGCCCTTCTGACCGAACGGATCACTTACCTCACTGAGCATTTTAGAACTCACAAGAAAGATCATCACTCCCGCCGCGGATTGCTGAAGCTCGTTGGTCAGCGCCGAAGGTTACTCGACTATCTGAAGTCTAAGAATGTCGAGGGTTATCGGACGATTATCAAGGAACTTGGTATCCGCCGTTAACAAAGGGGCAGCTGTTCTTCAGCCGACACGGAGAGCAAGCTGCCTTTTGCTTTAAAGAGGCTGGCGCAGGAGGTTGTCCGGAGAGAGGTTCTGTATTAAGAAGATACAGGAACTGTCTCAGGCCATCCTCCTTAGCCTTTATTCCACTGTGTTGGACACCTGAGTGGAAGAATTCAGTACCAAAAAAACAGAATACTGCTAAAGGAGGCTCTAATGGCCCACCAGAAGGTAACGACCGAATTCAACGGTCAGCCCCTGACTATCGAAACTGGTCAGGTGGCACGTCAAGCTGATGGTGCGGTTATCGTCACGTATGGAGAAACAAAAGTTCTCTGTACTGTCGTGTCCGCAACCAAAATGCGCGAAGGTCAGGATTTCTTTCCACTGACCGTCAATTATCAGGAAAAATTCTATGCAGCCGGTAAAATTCCCGGCTCCTTCTTCCGTCGTGAGCGCGGTTCGACCGAACGTGAGACTTTGATCTGTCGTCTCATTGACCGCCCGATGCGTCCGCTCTTCCCGAAGGGTTACCTGTTCGAGACCCAGATTATGCCGTCTGTTATTTCGGCTGACCTGGTTAACGATCCGGATACTCTTGCTATGGTTGCTGCTTCAGCCTCGGTTGCTGTCTCAGACATTCCGTTTGAAGGTCCGATCGCTGCTGTCCGTGTTGGCCGTGTTGATGGCAAGCTTGTCGCCAACCCGACCATCGAGCAGATGGCGAAAAGCGATCTGGAAATCGTTGTCTCCGGTTCGAAAGATGCGGTGATGATGGTTGAAGGTGAAGCGAATCTGATTTCTGAAGATGAGATGCTCGAAGCGATCTTCTTCGGCCACGAATCGCTGCAACCGCTGATCAAGCTGCAGGAAGAACTGGCTGCCAAGGTCGGTATCGAAAAGCGTGTCTTTGAAGTTGCCGAAACCGATGCCGAACTGGAAAAGAAAGTGACTGCCCTGACCGAAGGACC
>JBFFPW010000343.1:0-2472 GCA_041573815.1 Desulfuromonadales bacterium | reverse complement strand
TGTTGGCTGTTTTGTTTCATCAGAATTGATCAGAATTTTATCCGTGGCTAATTACTTATGAGTTTAACTTTCTCCGTTGTTACATTGGGTTGCAAGACCAACCAGTTCGAATCGGTTTCCATGCAAGAGAAGCTGGTTGCTGCCGGTTATGATCAGGTTCCGTTTGAAGAAGGGGCCGATCTGGTCATCGTCAATACCTGTACCGTGACTGCCGCTACAGATTCCCAGTCCCGTAACCTTATCCGCCGCGCCAGACGACAAAACATCGACTGTCGAATCATTGTGACCGGTTGTTATGCACAGGTCGATCCTGAAGCGATTCGGAGCATCCCGGGAGTCTCCGTCGTTCTCGGCAATGACGACAAAAAAGATCTTATCAAGTATCTCGAGATTGATTCGTCGGAACAGATCGTTGAAGTTTCCGATATCCAGTCCGTCGAAGATGCCGTCCCGCATGAAATTACCAGTTTTTCCGAACGGAGTCGGGCCTTTGTGCAGATTCAGAACGGTTGCAATGCCTACTGTTCCTACTGCATTATCCCCTACGCCAGAGGTAGCAGCCGATCGGCTGAACCGGCACAGGTTGTCGATCAGGTTCAGACACTCATTGATAATGGTTACCCTGAGATTGTCTTGACCGGCATTCATATTGGTGCGTACGGAACCGATTTAACTCCAATTTCAACTCTGGTTGATCTTATTGCCTTGATCGAGAGTCGAACCGAGGTCAAACGTTTACGACTTGGCTCGATAGAGCCGAACGAAATAACTGATGAGCTGATTCATCATATCGGCCAATCCGATGTTGTCTGTCCGCATCTGCACATTCCCCTGCAGTCAGGAGATGATCAGGTTCTCAAGCGGATGAATCGTCATTACAGTGCCGATGATTTTTATCAGTTGATAGAGAAAACCCATGCGCAACTACCCGGAGTGGCCTTCGGGTTTGATGTCATTACCGGATTCCCCGGTGAAACGGAAGAAGAATTCAACAATACCGCACGTCTTATCGAATCGTTGCCGACTTCGTATCTACATGTGTTTCCGTACAGTCGGCGCCCCGGAACGCCAGCCGCTGAGATGAAAGGGCAGGTTTCTGGTGATGTCGCGAAAGAACGAGCAGCGTTCTTGCGGGCACTGAGCATTGAAAAGCAGCAGCGTTATGCAGAATCCTTCATTGATCAACAACTTGAGGTTGTTATCGAGGGTGGGGGTCGCCAGGACGGGTTTCTGAAAGGATTGGCGCGTAATTATCTGCCGGTGGTTTTTGCCGGTGAAGGTTCGCTTGCCGGGTCTGTTCAGAATGTCATGATCTCCGGTTGGCAAAATGACGCTCTCACGGGCCAATTAATTTAACCCTCCTTCCGGTGTTGCCTCCGCCTGTTTCTGGCCTTTTTTAATATCAATACTGCCCAACAGCAGTAATCCAACAATGAAGAATCCACTTAAAGCGAGTATCGATAGCCTGGCAGAGCCGGTGATGTCGGAAATAACGGCAAAAACCAGGGGTCCCAGGATCGAGGCAAACTTTCCACTCACCGCATAAAAACCGAAAAACTCAGCACTCCGATCTACCGGAACCATTGTTGCAAAAAGTGATCGACTGATTGCCTGGCTACCCCCGAGAATCAGCGCCACAACGAAGCCGAGCAACCAGAATTCCAAGGCAGAATCCATACGGAAGGCATAGATCGTTACGGCGATAAACAGGAACAAGCTCAGCATAATCGCTTTTTTGGCCCCGAAGCCGGCGGAGATTCTTGAAAACAGCAGGGCGCCTGGCATGGCAACGAATTGAATCATCAAAAAACAGCCGAGAACAGAGCCCTGACTTAAACCGATTTCGACGCTGGCAAATATT
Source organism: Desulfuromonadales bacterium (assembly GCA_041573815.1). Lineage (GTDB taxonomy): Bacteria > Desulfobacterota > Desulfuromonadia > Desulfuromonadales > UBA2294 > BM707. Next base: position 611 of record JBFFPW010000343.1, on the reverse strand, counting down.
GCCGAAACAGCAATGATCGTCTGAATCCCATCATTGTAAAAAAGAAAAGCTATTAAAAAGCGCAGCAGCTCCGGGTAGTGGCGGATGCGGCTGAATGTTCGGAAATAACTGCCGAGACCATGTTGCAGTGGTTCAGGGTCATGAACGAAAACATCTTCCCTGATATGACGGAAAGCCGGTAGGGCAAAACCGAGCCACCAGAGACCGGTTAAAACGAACCCGACCCGGGTCGCCATCGCTTTATCCGGCAGGCCAAACCATTGATATTGTTGAATGATGATGAAGGTGACAAGCAGGGCCAAGCCGCCACCGAGGTAGCCGAGGGCAAATCCCCGGGCTGAAAGTTTGTCGAGTTCAGATTTTTCAGCGAGGGCCGGCAGGAACGAGTTGTAAAATATGTTGCCGGTCGCAAAGCCGATATTGGCGATAATGAACAACAGTGCCGCCAACAGGTACTCTCCAGGGCCGGCCAGGGCCAGCATGGCCGTAGCGGTGGAGCCGAACAGACAGGAGAGAACAAGGAAGTTTTTTCGGGCCCGGCGTGAATCTGCCCAGGCGCCAAGGTAGGGAGCGAGCAGGGCGACCAACAACATCGACACCGAGACGGCATA
>JBFFPW010000342.1:0-2479 GCA_041573815.1 Desulfuromonadales bacterium | reverse complement strand
TTGGCCGCTGCGGCATCCGATCCCGCGACCATAACAGAACCAATTACAGCAAGAACAAGCCTGCCTTTATAAGGGCGGACATAACTCAGAAGTTTTCGATAGATGGTCCAGTTCAATTTTACGAGTTTCCTTTATTACCAGTCATGCTCAATTCGGAGGCAATCCTGGCGACTTTTTCTGAGCAGCCTTTTTTCCCCATGAGCTCACTGACTTCTTTTAAACCATCACAAATTTTTTGATTATAATCAGTATTTTCAAGAATTTGCAAAATTTCCTCATAAAGTTTCTCTGGTACAACGGCATCCTGCAGAAACTCTTTGACAACTTCCCGATCGGCAATGATGTTCACTAGTGAGACATGCGGTATTTTCACGACTCGCTTGCCAATAGCGTAGGTCAGAGGGTGCACCCGGTTAATGACCAACAATGGTGTGCCAGTCAGTGCAATCTGCAAGGTCACCGTCCCGGAAACAGCCAGAACCACATCACAAGCTGCGGCAACATCGTAGATACTATCTTTAACAAGCTTGATCGGCAGACCGGATTCGTTGATTTTTCCGGAAATTTCTGATTGTGAAAGACTCGGTGCCAACGGCATTAAAAACTGGCAGCCTGGGTATTTCCCATTCAGCAATTCTGCGGTTTGCAGAATCGATTCGAAATTGTATTTTATTTCACTGCCCCGGCTCCCCGGGAACAAGCCAATAACCTTCCTGTTACGATCAAGTCCAAGCGAGTCACAAAAACTGTCGCTATCAGTAGAATATACAAATTCGTCGAGCAACGGATTGCCGACATAATCGACCTGTAGCCCCATCCCCGCATAATATTTGGGTTCAAACGGGAAGATAACCGCCAGCCGATCAACAGTATCAGCGATTTTTCTGGCGCGCCCCTGCTTCCAGGCCCAGACTTTGGGTGCGATATAATAAAGAACCGGTATTCCGAGTTGATGAGCGACCTTTGCAACCCGCATGTTGAAACCAGGGAAATCGACAAGCATCACAACATCAGGCTTTTCATCTCTGATAATGTTGCAGATTCTCCGAAATACTTTTTTTATGGTCCACAGCTTGCCAAAAACCTCAATGAGACCAAAAACAGAAATTTCTTCTGCCGGGACAATAATATCACAGCCCGCTTCCTGCATTAACGAACCACCAATACCAAAAAACGATAGCCCGGAATCAACATCCCGGGCTGCGCGAATCAAATTCGCTCCGTGCAAGTCACCGGAGGCCTCACCGGAGATGATCAGTACACGACGTTCTTTTTTTCCTGTATCCATAAATTCTCTGACCGAGCACTTTTTAGCGGGCAATGCCCCGCTCACTCCCCCTGATAAAGTCGGTAAAGACCTTGACTTCCTCAAAAGAGCCATACTCGGTATCAATTTTTTGCAGAGCATCCTCGAGTTTCATATCAGAGCGATAAAGAATTTTGTAGGCATTTTTAATGGCCCGGACAGCGTCCTTTGAAAAATTGCGCCGGAGCAACCCGGTTGAATTAATTCCGGCCGGTTTGGCACGATCACCTTGGGCATTAACATAGGGGGGCAAATCCTGAATAACGATAGCACCACCACTGACCATACAATGCGCCCCGACCCGAACAAACTGATGATACCCGGAAAGCCCGCCCAGAATGGCGAAATCATCGACCTCAACATGGCCAGCCAGGGTTGCACAATTAGCCATGATGACATGATTACCGACCCGGCAGTCATGAGCCACATGGGAATAAACCATGAAAAGGCAATCATCGCCAACGACAGTTTTACCGCCACCATCTTCGGTACCACGATGCATTGTCACGAACTCACGAATACTGTTCCGGTTGCCGATTGTCAGTGTTGTCTTTTCACCATGAAACTTCAGGTCCTGCGGAACTGCACCGATTGAGGCGGATTGAAAAATGGTATTATCTTCACCAATATCCGTCCATCCATCGATAACCACATGCGGCCCGACTGAAGTGCCCGCGCCGATGGTGACATGCTCGCCAATGACAGCATATGGGCCAATCGATACATTTTCAGCTATTTTTGCATTCGGATGTATGATAGCTGTCTCGTGAATCATCACTTTTTCTCCCGGGATGTAAAGGTCGCTTTTAGTTCAGCTTCGGCAACCAGGGTCGATCCAACAAAAGACTTGCCCGTGAACGTATAGATTCCACGTCGATAATTCACCACATCAACTTCAATTCGCAGCACATCCCCCGGCAAGACCGGCTTGCGAAATCGCGCTTTGTCTATGCCAACAAAGTAGGTCACAGGATCTTCACCGTGATCATCACTGACACGGCCGAGAATGCCACCAACCTGAGCCATCGCTTCGATGATCAGAACCCCAGGCATCACCGGGTGCCCGGGAAAATGGCCCTGGAAAAACGGCTCATTGATCGTCACATTTTTCTGACCGACGATCCTTTTACCTTCAGTTACTTCGAGGATGCTGTCGACCAGCAGAAACGGATA
>JBFFPW010000341.1:0-2481 GCA_041573815.1 Desulfuromonadales bacterium | reverse complement strand
GACCCGTTCAGCCAGCGGTGGATGCGAATAGTAGAACCAGGCATAGATAGGATGTGGGTGTAGATTCGCCAGATTATCGCGTGACATGTTGACCAGCGCCGTCGCCAGATCGTTCGGTTGACCATGCAGGTCACAGGCAAAGGCATCGGCCTGCCATTCATCCCGCCGGGAAAACCAGCTCGAGAGCGGCGCCAGAGGAAAGAAAAGAATCGACGCGGCAAAACCAAGGATGACCAACTGGCTAAAGAAGGAGATTTCATCGAGGCCGAGCAGTGACGGCAACCAACCCTGTTTAAGAAGATACCAGGAGAAAAAGAACATCAGCAGAGAGACGACTTCGGTTTTCACCAGTCGTTTCCAGATATGACCCTTTTTCCAGTGACCGATTTCATGCGCCAGCACCGCCAGCGCTTCGTTGATTGACAGTTTCTCCAGCAGGGTATCGAACAGGACGATCCGCTTGACCTTGCCGATGCCGGTGAAATAAGCATTGCCGTGCCGGCTGCGCCGCGAAGCATCGACCTGCTGAATCTTGCTGATGGTCAGGCCGGCCTTCTCGGCCATGGCCCGTACCCCCTCTTCCAGCCCTTCTTTCTGCACCGGCTCAAACTTGAAAAAGAGCGGTTCAATAACGTAGGGCGAAAGGTACATCAAAAACAGGGTAACGATCGCCACGAACACCCAGACCCAGAGCCACCACCATTGCGGTGAATAGAGAATCAGGGCAAAAACACCGCCCAGCAGCAGACCGGTGATGACCAGCGACAGCAGCGTCCCCTTAACCAGATCGGCAAGCCAGAGCTTGAAGGTCATGGTATTGAATCCGAACTTCTCTTCGAGCACAAAGTTTCGGTAGAGGCTGAACGGAATACCGACAACCCCCTGAACCAGACCGAGAATGAGAAAATAGACCAAACCAAGGACGATGAAGTTCTGCTCCAACGAGGTGATCAAACGGTCAAACCACGGCAACAGGGGCGTAAAAAGAAACAGGCCGGTCAGCACCGTGTCGACCACCGATTCGATGGCATCGAGGCGATCCTTGGCCAGGGTATATGCAGTTGTCTTCTGCAGGGTCTCAGCATCAATAGCGTCTTCGAACCCGGCCGGCACTTCATGACCATGCTGGCGCAGATGGTTGATATTGAGTTGACGGAGGGAAAAACGGACCAGCAGAACCAGTACGAAGAGAATGATAAATGTTAATTTCATGAACAAAAACCTCTAAATCTGTCTTACGCAAAGTCCACAGAGTTCGCAAAGTAAAATCTAAGTCCTTAGAACAAAAACTATTTTCAACGCAGAGCCGCAGGCTTACGCCGCAGAGAGAATTTACTACGAGAAAAGATTCAAGGTTAAAAATCTAAAACCAAATGTCATTAAAGCTTTTGACTTCTCTGCGTCTCTGCGTCTCTGCGTTAGAATTGCTTATAGAGTTTTGCACTCTTGAAAGCGTTCCAGGAACCGCAACAACGCCCGGTTGAATGCCTCCGGCTTTTCCAGGTTGACCATATGGCCGGCTCCGACGATGACCGTCCCTTCGGCATCCGGCAGTCCGTCAACCAGCGCCTGGTAATGCTCGAGCGGAATCGCCTTATCCTGATCGGCGCCGATCACCAGTGTCGGCAGGCGAAACTGACCAAGGCGGTCGGCATAATCTTCTCGCTCACGCATCGCCACCAGCCCCCCGACCATACCGGCCGGTTTGACGGTCTCCATCCACTTGCGAACGTCGGCAACCAACCCGGGATGGGTTTCGGGTGTTGTCTCGGCGAAAAGAACCTTCTCGAAAGCATCCGGCACAACCATTGTCGCCCCGGACTGAACAGCATCGATCAGGTCATTGCGCTTCTGCTTTCCGGCTTCGTCATCGGCTGCCGCCCGGGTCACCAGGAACATCGCACCGGAGATCCGTTGCGGATAGCGCTCCAGCAGGTTCAACAGCACGTAGCCGCCCATCGACATACCACCGACGACCGCCTGATCGATACCGAGATAATCAAGCAGCTGAATAATATCATCAGCGTAGTCATCCATCTGTACCGTCGACCCGCCCCCCCCGGAGTCGCCGAAACCCCGCAAGTCAGGGAGAATCACCCGGTAGCCGGCATCGACCAGCGGTTCAACCTGCGATTTCCACATCATCCGTGACAGCGGAAAGCCGTGGATCAGCACCACCGCCGCCCCTTCGCCAAAGTCATCGAAGTGGATATTATGTTCATTGATTTTTAGTTGCATCGTTTATGAATTTTCAAAAGGTTTGCCTTTACCCCAAAACAGCCTTTTTCCTTATCCGCATTTATCAGATTTTATCCGTGGCAAAAACCGCCTTAGCCTTTATCCGCTTTTTCAGCGTTAATCTGCGTCCCATTAAGCTCTTCCAGAATTTTCTGCCCGCCCGGATCATTGAAGCCGAGAATCGGCGTGACACCATGAGCGGTGACAACAACCACCCGATAGCGGACAAAGAAGGCAATACAG
>JBFFPW010000340.1:0-2510 GCA_041573815.1 Desulfuromonadales bacterium | reverse complement strand
TTCCGTTATCGTGTGTTTCTTTTGCCTGTTCTCTATCTGGATCATCTCTCTTTTTTTTCTCCGATGAAGTTTTCTTTTCAGATGCCGATTTCTTACCGCTGCCGTTCTTTTTGGCAGGCGATTTATCTTTGATATTTTCTTTATAAACCGGCTCGGGATAATCGACCCGATGGTGGAATATTCCAGCAAGAATCTTTTCAAAACTTTTAGCTATTTTATGTAGATCCTTTAGAGTCAATTCACATTCGTCAAGCTGGCCATCGATAAATATATTATTGATGATTTTCTGGACCATCCCCCTTATTCGAGCCGGTGTCGGATCGGTCAGGGTTCGACCAGCAGCTTCGACCGCATCGGCCAGCATAATCAGAGCCGCTTCGCGAGTTTGCGGCTTCGGTCCGGGGTAACGATAATCTCGTTCGTCAACCTGCTGCATGTTCTCATCAACCTGGTTCTTCGCCTTGTCGTAAAAGAACTTCATCAGACCGGTTCCATGATGCTCACGAATCACATCGATAATCGCCCCGCCAAGCTTATTCTCACGAGCAATCTCGACACCATCCTTCAGATGGGCCATCAGGATCAAAGCACTCATTGAAGGAGCCAACTTGTCATGCCTGTTTTCACCAACACCAACATTTTCGATGAAGTAGAGTGGCTTTTTCATTTTACCGATATCGTGATAATAAGCTGCAACTCTGGCCATAAGCGGATTGGCGTTAATATCCTCAGCGGCGGCTTCAACAAGGTTACCGACAACAACCGAATGATGGTAAGTTCCCGGCGCCTGAACCATCAGTTCACGCAGAACCGGAGAGTTCATATTGGCCAGTTCCAGCAGTTTGATGTCGGTCGTATATTTAAACAAGTATTCAACCAACGGAATGATACCGGTGACAATCACCGCACAGATAAGACCGTTGGCCAGACCGAAACCGGCTTTATACAGCATCTGAAGATCAAATTCATTGCCGGCCAGAAGTTGTAGACCCAGCAGAGTTACGAAGTTAACAATAGAGAGCATGATACCGGCTCGATAAAGTTTTGTTCGTTCAGCACAATGCCTGACCCAGTGAGCACCAGTCAGGCTGCCGGTAAGAGCATAAAAGGTCAGAAACAGGGAATTGCCAAAGAAAATACCGACCAGCATCGCAATCAGAACCGAGAAGAAGATCGCAACTTCAGAGTTCAAAACGATCCGCACCAGCATGGCACCGACAGCAAACGGTACGGCATAGTAATAACTGTTAGAGTTGATGTAAGGAAATGCACTCTCCATCGCCGAAGCAACAAAAATAGCCACCTTGATCAACACAAAAAGGCCGACAAAAGTTGTCGCCAGAAACAACAAGTCACGATTGTTGAGTTTATATTTCCGGATATTGCTGCTGCCGAACTTGTGACAGACAAACAGCAGGACTACAGTCAGAAGAAGTAGCCCTAAAGCGGTTCTGATATTTCTGAGATCACTGCCAATATCTCGCAAGGCCTTCAGCCGCTCAACCTGATCAGCCGTAATCCGTTCGCCTTCACGAACAATCATCTCCCCTTGCTTAATCTGGTAGACAACTGCGGCTATAGATTCGCGGGCTTTGGTTCTTCGCAAATCATATTCGCTCTTGTTAAACGTCAGGTTCGGCCTGAGTATTTTACCAACAACTTCCTTGAGCACACGTTTCTGTCTGGAACTGATATTTTTGTTGCTGGCTAAAGGCGCTAGAAACAAGTCGAGCGCATCGCCGAGACCGATGACATCGGGAACGTCTTTTGAGGCGACCTCTTCATCTGTTGTCAGATCCCGAACGACTACACCACGTTCGCGTTCTGTCTGAAATAATTGCAGATTGGCAACAACCTTTTTTGACATCGCTGCTGCAAACGCGTCCCTTAGTGAGCGGGCCGTATTGTCATTTTCAGCAATAGATTTAAAAAGAGAAAATTCTTTGTCTGTGATACTTGAGCCAATGAGATTTTCTACTTCCGATTTGATATTTTCAACCGTCTGGCTTTCGGTCTCCTTGGTACGACTCAGGTCAAGCGCCTGCTGAATACGATTGACCAAACCGACCGCTGCTTCAGAATCAAAATCATAAACCGGTAAAACAGCTTCTTCAGCTTCAATCCGTTTTTTTTCGGTTAGCTCTTCATCGGGGATCAGGAGTTCTCGAGGGGCCTTGACATTCTGTGAAGCGATGTCACCAACACGATAATAACCGGGGGCAAAACCGCCCTTGGGGATAATAATGATAGTCAGCACCAGTGCCAGCAGGAACATCAATAAATGCCGCTGATAGCGTGCATCCAACGATTCAGTAATCCGCCTTAAAAAAGACTGGCGCTTACCGCCACGCGAGCCGGTTTCTATTTTGCGATCACTCGTAGCCATAAAATTAATCTTTCAGTTCGCCTCGGCAAATACTATTTATTGTTGCGAGACTTATCATAAGCCTGGACAATTTTCTGAACAATCGGGTGCCGAACAACATCCTGGTCGGTAAAATGGTTGATGG
>JBFFPW010000339.1:0-2511 GCA_041573815.1 Desulfuromonadales bacterium | reverse complement strand
ATCCTGTTCGGAAGTGTCGCCGTTGTTGCCGGTTTGCTCGGTTCCTACCAGTGGGACACCCCGGCGGGGCCATCCATTGTTTTGGCAGCAGCAGCTCTTTTTGTGTCGGTATTTATGTTGCCGGAAAGAAGGTCTGGTTGAGATCAGGTTCAGGCTGAAGCGACGCCGTTACGGCCACTGTCCTTGACGGAATACATCGCCTTGTCGGCCAGCTGGATCAGCTCGGTTTTGCTGTCAGCGTGGTCCGGGAACGTTGATACGCCAAAACTGGCGGTGAGGTTTATCGGGGTGTTGTCGTCGGCTTTGAAGGGGTTTTCGCGGATGATTTCGAGCAGGTCGTTTGCCATTTTGATGGCACCTTCTTTGTCGGTCGATGGCAGCAGCATGACGAATTCATCGCCGCCGTAACGGGCCGCGAGGTTAACCCGCCGGGTATACTTTTTGACCAGTGCGCCAATTTCACTCAGGATGCGACTGCCGACCAGATGGCCATGCGTGTCGTTGACCAGCTTGAAGTGATCGAGATCAAAAAAGACGAGAGAGAGGTTGTTGCCGTAGCGGCGGGCTCTTTCAAGCTCATAATCGATCAGCTCACTGAAATGTCGTGAATTGTAGAGGTCGGTCAGGTCATCGGTGATGATCAGTTCATTGATCTTCTCAAAATAGAGCGCATTCTCAATGGCAATGGCCACATAGTCGGCAATAGTCTCCAGGATCGGCAGATCACCTTTGGTGAAGGTGTCGTCTTCTTCGGTATTGATCAGCTCGATAACCCCGAGGACCCGGTTCTTGCTCTTGAGTGGCACACAGATGATTGATCGCGTGCTGTAGGATGTCGCTTCGTCGACCTGCCTGGAGAATCGGCTGTCATTTTTCACATCGGCAATCAACAGCGGCTCGGCATGCTCGGCAACCCAGCCGGCGATACCTTCACCTTTTTGCAGGCGTAGGCCCTTGAGCCTTTCAGCAGCCGGGGAAACGGCAATCTCGAACGTCATTTCATGGGTTTTTTCATCGACTAAAAGCAGAGACCAGATTTGAGAATGGAGCAGGATGCTGACTTTTTCCATGACGACATTCAGCACATCTTCACGGCTGAGGGTCGAAGTTAATGCCTTGCCGATCTCGACCAGAGTCGCCAGTTCGTCGTTACGACGCTGGAGGGTATCGAGAAGTTCCTTGTCAGCTTTGGCCATCATGGATTATTTCCTGTTTAACAGAAAGTTCTCAACGTGTAAAATGCTGCAAACTTGACAATATTACAGCACTTTAGTGGACTTTACGAGCAAAAACAAGGCCTATTGAGGTGTCTTTAAAACCAACAGATTGGGAGGGAATATGAAAGTTGTTGCATTTAATGGTAGTGCCCGCAAAAAAGGGAATACCAGCATTCTGACCCACAGGGTATTTGCCGAACTGCAAAAAGCCGGCATCGAAACTGAGGAAGTCTCTCTGGCGGGCAGCCGTATCCGTGGCTGCACCGCCTGCTATAAGTGTTTTGAAAATAAAGATCAGCGCTGTATTGTTCAGGACGATATGGCCAACGACTGTATCGAAAAAATGGTCGCTGCCGATGGAATTATTCTGGCTTCACCGACTTATTTTGCTGATATGACCCCGGAAATGAAGGCGTTGATTGATCGGAGCGGCATGGTCACCCGGGCCAATGACAATCTGTTGCGTCGCAAGGTCGGTGCCGGCATCGTTGCCGTACGGCGCGGTGGTGCGATCAATGTTTTTGATTCACTCAACCACTTCTTTTTGATCGGCGAGATGATTGTGCCCGGGTCAACTTACTGGAATATCGGTATCGGCCGGGAAATTGGTGATGTTGAGCAGGATGAGGAAGGAATGCAGACCATGCAGGCTCTCGGTGAGAACATGGCCTGGCTGATCACAAGTCTGCAGGGGAAAAGCTGACTGCACGGATGCACAGATGGGTTTTGGTCTTATCCGAGTAAAAAAATACGGGTCGCCACGTGGTTAAAGGCGGCCCGTTTTGTTATCTTCACTTCAACGAACTTCTTCAAAACTTTTACCCCCTCTTTTTATTTGGCGTGCTTAGCGGTCCCTCCACTGCGGCACGTCTTTTTTTATGGTCAAACCCTTCAACAAATGTTGCCACAGATCAAAGCTGTTAAAGGCAGATAATAGCAAAAAACGAAGGGGACGCTGATGAACGCAGAAAAGGCATGATTTAAAGTCAAAAATTTTGTTAACAGGGATGAACAGGATCGGCAGGATGGTCAAAGAGGTGAAAGGTAAAAGAAAAATAGATTCCCGATCAGGCGGGGAGACAAAACCTATAGTCTTTGACTTACCCCTGTTGATCTTAAGTCGAATCAAATTGCTCTGCCACATTAAGCGTAGTTTGACAGCAACTGATACAGAGATGCGTCGTGTTCGCCTCGAGGCTAACTCCCAAGTAGCATTGGTCAACAGAAGTAATACAAACCGCACAAAAAAGCCCTCCGCAGGAGAGCTGTTTCTTTGGTTCGTTTCTTTATAGCT
>JBFFPW010000338.1:0-2518 GCA_041573815.1 Desulfuromonadales bacterium | reverse complement strand
GCGATGGCTACTTGCCAACCGGACTGAGGCCGAGCGGGCGATCTACCAGCAATACAAACTACGTGAAGGTGAATTTTACAGTCTGATTTCCTCGACGCGGCAGGAGCTCCTCAGCTGCTATGACGGGCGAAATAACTCTTCGTTTGAGCAGCGGCAGGCCTGTAAGGAATCAATTTTTAATGAAATGAACCGCCATTATAGCGAATTAAAGCAGAGTTGGGATGGCAATACTGCTTACGACCGCTGGTTTGAGCCTGGGCTCAGCAATGCCCGGTTTATTTCGTCCCATACCTATCGCTACTATATTCCGGCCTTTGATGAGTTATTACGTCAGCAGCAGGGCGATATGTCGTCATTTTACAAGGCGGCCAAGCAGCTCGCTGAGCTTCCTGCCGGGGAGCGGCGGACGCGGATGGCCAATCTGCGTCAAGTATCTATTGCCGCAATTTCAAATACTTCCAAGGTCTCTTCCGGAGCCGCCGAAAACCTTTCATCGAAAAGCGGAATCTAGGCCGCCATTCATCTTTACAACCCCCGGCAAATCTGGTTATATTGACTTTCATTTCTAAGGGAGTTTTATAGAGACTATGGCACGAATAATTGATGGAAAGCAGATCGCCAAGGATCTGCGTGGGGCAATTGCTGCGGATGTAGCTGAGCTGAAGAAAAAGAATGTCACACCTGGTCTGGCTGTTGTCCTGGTCGGCGATGACCCGGCCAGCCGGGTTTACGTTTCGATGAAGGAAAAAGCCTGTGAAGAGTGCGGTATTTTTTCTGATGAACACAAACTCTCAGTAGAGACCAGCGAAGCGCAACTGCTGGCGCTGATTGACGAACTCAACAACGATGCGCGGATCGATGGCATTCTGGTTCAGCTGCCGCTGCCGGATCATATCGATGAGAGCAAGGTGCTTGAGGCGATTTCACCGGCCAAGGATGTTGACGGATTTCATCCCTACAACGTCGGTCGCCTGGTGACCGGCAACGCTCTGTTCAAGCCGTGTACACCTTACGGTGTTATGAAGATGTTCGAGGCTGAAGGGGTTGATCTGAAGGGCAAGGAAGTCGTTGTCGTTGGGCGTTCGAATATTGTTGGCAAGCCGGTCGCCTTGATGTGCCTTGAAGAGCATGCGACGGTGACGCTCTGCCACTCGCGGACAAAAGATTTGGCCGACAAGGTGCGCCAGGCTGATGTCGTCATCGCCGCTGTTGGTCGACCGGAAATGGTCAAAGGCGACTGGATTAAAGAAGGTGCTGTGGTCATTGATGTCGGTGTTAACCGGGTCGGTGACAAAAAGCTGGTCGGCGATGTCGATTTTGCTGGCGCCAGTGAAAAAGCCAGTGCCATTACCCCGGTTCCGGGTGGTGTCGGACCGATGACGATTACCATGCTGCTCTATAACACGGTCGAATCGGCGAAGCGTCGGGCCGAAGGTTAATTCCGGAACCGTCATCAGATGATTATCAGCAGCCAGAAAAAGAAGGAAGAACTGCTTGGCGCCCTGGACGGGGTCGAGAAAGTTTTTCTTGTCGGGTGCGGCGCTTGCGCCACGGCCTGCAAGTCTGGCGGCGAAGAAGAGGTATTCCAACTTCAGGAATGGCTCGATTCTGTCCAGCGGGATGTCACCGGCAGCGTTGTCATCGATGAAGCCTGTCATATCATGCGGGCCGGCCGGGATCTGCGTCACCATCAACAAGCGGTTGCCGATGCTGATGCTCTGCTGGTGCTCTCCTGTGGCGCCGGTATCCAGTCCATCTCATCCAGTAGCGATAAAAGAGTCATTGGTGGGCTCGACTCACTGTTTCTCGGTAATATCCGCCGTTTCGGGCAGTATGAAGAAAAATGCTCCCTTTGCGGCGATTGTATTCTTAATGAGACGGCCGGTATCTGTCCGGTGACCAATTGTGCCAAGGGCCTTCTCAATGGACCATGTGGCGGCATGGAAGAGGGGCAGTGTGAGGTCGATCGCGAAATTGACTGTGCCTGGCACCTGATTTATGAGCGACTCAAAACACAGAGCCGCCCCGGTGTCTTTGCCCGGACCGTTGCACCGAAAAACTGGGATCGGCGTCGCAAACCAGGCCGTTACAATATCGTGAAATAAAATGAAATTCCCGGCCTTCAGGAGCCGACGGGAGATATAAATGTCGCAATTGCAGGAGGAGTTGTCAGCCGGTCGTTTTGTTGCAACGGCTGAAATTGCGCCACCCAAAGGGGTGACCCTTGAGTCGACCCTGGCGACCGCTTCGGCGTTTTCGGGAGTGACCGCGGTCAATGTGACCGATAATCAGGGTGCCAATATGCGGATGACTCCCCTGGCTGTTGCCGGCATGTTGGCACAATCTGGTGTCGAACCGGTTTTACAGTTGACCTGTCGCGACCGGAACCGAATGGCACTGCAGTCTGATCTGTTGGGTGCCGCAGCTTTTGGCATTGAGAATGTGCTGCTTTTATCGGGTGACCATGCCCGGTTTGGTGATCATCCGGAAGCCAGGGCTGTCTTTGATCTTGATTCCG
>JBFFPW010000337.1:0-2527 GCA_041573815.1 Desulfuromonadales bacterium | reverse complement strand
GTCATCTTGGTGGTGGGTAAGCGCGAGGCCGAGGAAGGCAAGGTCGCCATGCGCCGCTTGGGCGGCAAGGATCAAGAAATCCTTGCGCTTAAAGACGCAATTGATATCCTCTGCCGTTCGATTCTCCGCTCCCGTGCCGGTCTCGGGCAGCCGGATACGCCGACCGGCTCTTTCCTCTTTACCGGCCCAACCGGGGTCGGCAAGACCGAAGCTGCCAAGCAGCTTGCCCTGCAGATGGGGGTTGAGTTCCTGCGTTTTGACATGAGTGAATACATGGAAAAACACTCGGTCGCCCGACTGATCGGTTCGCCTCCCGGATATGTCGGTTTTGAGCAGGGTGGATTATTGACGGATTCGGTGGTCAAGCACCCCTACGCGGTGTTGTTGCTCGATGAAATTGAAAAAGCCCACCCCGATCTGTTCGATATCCTGCTGCAGATCATGGATCATGGAACGCTGACCGACAACAATGGTCGTCATGCTGACTTCAGGAATGTCGTACTGATTATGACCAGCAATGTCGGGGCCCGGGAGATGAGTGCCGCTGGTATCGGGTTCGGCGACAATCAGCCGGCATCGTCAAGGCAAGCGGTCGAAAAGACCTTTTCGCCGGAATTCCGTAATCGCCTTGATGCCATCATCCCGTTCGAGTCACTGGATGCAACGGTTATCCTGAAGGTTGTTGATAAGTTTATCGGTCAGTTGCAACAATCGCTTTCTGATAAAAGTGTGACGTTGCAGATCTCACCAGCTGCCAGGAAGATGCTGGCAGCCAAAGGCTATGATCCGGTTTTCGGAGCCAGACCGCTCGGGCGCCTGGTGCAAACTGAAATCAGTGATGTTGTTGCCAGTGAAGTTCTTTTCGGTGCATTGCGAGACGGTGGCACAGTCAAGGTCGGTCTGGCCAAAAAGAAACTCTCCTTCTCTTTCTCTTCTGCCTGATCGGTTGTGCCGGTATTCAAGCTGACAGACGAACTTCTCTTTCCACCACCGCACCTGGCTGATCCGGATGGCTTGCTGGCGATCGGTGGTGACCTGACTCCGCAAAGGCTGTTGCTGGCCTATTCCTCAGGACTTTTCCCCTGGTTTAATCAGGGGCAACCTCCGCTCTGGTGGTGCCCTGACCCGCGCTGCATTTTCGAGCCTCAACAAATGCATATTTCCAGGTCGTTGCTGAAAACGCTTAGACGTTCCGTTTTTAGAGTGACATCTGATCATGATTTCGCTGCGGTCATCAAGGCCTGTGCTTCGGTTCGCGAAAGTCAGGGTGAAGAGACCTGGATCACTGATCAGCTGAGCGCAGCGTTTATGGAGTTGCATGAAATGGGGTACGCCCATTCAATCGAATGCTGGCAGGATGGCGCACTGACTGGTGGGCTGTACGGCGTTTGTCTGGGTCGATGCTTCTTCGGTGAGTCGATGTTTCACACAAGTCGTGACAGTTCCCAAGTGGCACTGGCACATTTGCTCCGGCTGGCCGAGGCGAGTGCCTTCGAGTTGATTGACTGTCAGTTGCCGAATGAACATCTGACATCACTCGGGGCAAAAGTGATTCCGCGGACTGCATTTATGACACGGTTGATGAAGGCCGGAGTGCAGCCATCGGAGAGCCCTGAAAAAGGGATATTTAAACTTCCGACCGGCGGTTTTTCAGACTGGTGATATGGTTATTCGCTGTCTGGGGATTTTTTTGGCGGGGTTTTGACAAACTTCCTGATCCGTTTCTGATCTGTCTCAAGGATATTCAGGTATTGGAAGCCGGCCATGCAGCGCCCGCCACTCTCGTCCTCGTCACGCCAGACGACCTCGGTCATGGTGCAGACGGGTGGTTTGCCATCATTCAGGTTGATGAACAACAGGCAGAGATCAGCAATTTCAATCGGCGTTTTGACTTTGAACCCGACTCCGGTCATGCTGATATTGACATCGACCTTTGGGAAGGTTGGAAGTTTCGAGGTATCCTTGATGTTCTCGAGGATCTTGACATTCTTTTCCCATTGTTGCCGGAATGATCTGAGTTTTCCTTTACCCTTGGTGTAGCCGAGTTCCAGAACTTCTTGCCGCCGGTCTTCAACCCGGCGGTGAATCAGTTGCAGGTCACTGTTGTGCTGGACTCTTATCGTGTTTTCTTTGAGATGCTTTTCGAAGTGGCCGGTCAGGCGGATGCCGACGCCCATTGAATCGGAGAGGATTTCAAATTTCTTTTCCGGGTCAAACGGGTAGCTTTCATCCTGGTTGGAGCCGTAAGGGACGGTCAGGTCAATGTACCCCTGTCCCTGCATCTTCAGATAACAGGTCAGGCTGTCGACCCTCTTTTCATCTTCAGCGCCATTGAGGGTGCGGAGGGAAATTTTTTGTCCTTCTTTGAAGTACTTTTTTAACGGCATATAGTTAAGATTCTACATCTCGTGACAGGATTCACAATCCTCTTCGACCGAGAACGCCGTATCGCCATCGTGACAGGCACCACAGAACTCGCCTTCGTTCATGGCGTCCATGGTCATCCTGTTCCCCTTGTGCTTGGCTT
>JBFFPW010000336.1:0-2539 GCA_041573815.1 Desulfuromonadales bacterium | reverse complement strand
GTTTATCGAGGCGGGCGGTAAGGCCAAGGTCGTTATGTACGAAGGAATCACTCCCGGGGCGATGGATTACTCGGCTGTTGTTCAGAAGATTCGTAGAGAGGGCGCTGATGCTGTCATCTTCGGTGGTTACCATCCGGAAGCTTCCAAACTGGTTGGTCAGATGAAGAAGAAGCGGGTCAAGGCTGCTTTTATCGGTCCTGACGGCATCAAAGGCGACGGTTTCCTTGATATCGCCGGCAAGAACGCCGAAGGCGTTTATGCAACCGGTCCGATGGATGTCACCCAGTTTGCTGCCAACCAGAAGGCCCGTGCTGATTACACCGCCAAGTATGGCAAGGAGCCGGGAACATTCTTCGATCAGGGATACGCGGCCCTGCAGGCGGCTCTGAACGCCATCGAGCAGGCGAAATCGACTGATTATGAAGCTGTCAGCAAAGTGCTGAAGAGTTCTTTTGTTGATTCTACCGTTGGCAAGATCAAGTTTGACGCCAAGGGAGATGCTGAAGGTGTTGGTTTCTCGGTTTACCAGGTTCAAAAAGGTGTGTTTGTCGAACAGAAGTAAATACGCTAACGATTCGTCATCAAGGGGACAGGCAGGAGCCTGTCCCCTTTTTTGTCCTGTCGGCCAAGCTTTGAGGAATTTTAATCCCGGAAGGGTTGATTTTTTTCTCCGCGCATTGTACCAAGAGAGATTGTGTACTGTGAATGAACTTGCCTGTTGATGACAGGCACAGGAACCAGACGGGAATATAAATGGAATATTTTCTGGAACTCACCCTGAGCGGTTTGACCCGCGGCAGCATTTATGCGCTGATCGCTCTCGGTTATACGATGGTTTACGGGATCATCCAGTTAATCAATTTTGCCCACGGTGAAGTCTACATGATCGGTGCTTTCGTGGCCTTGATCGTTGCTGGCGTGTTGACCATCTACGGGTTTTCCGGGGTGTCGATCCTGCTGCTGGCCGGTCTGATTGCCATCATTTATGCGGCCGCTTACGGCTACACCCTCGAGCGGATTGCCTACCGGCCCTTACGAAATGCACCGCGACTGTCGCCGTTGATCAGCGCTATCGGCATGTCGCTTTTCCTGCAGAATTATGTCCTGTTGTCCCAGACTCCCGACTTTCTGCCTTTTCCGGAATTGATCCCTGAATTTAACTTTATGGAACCGATTGCGCATATCATGGGTTCAGCTGAGTTGATTATACTGGTGGTGACGGTGGTCACCATGATTGGGCTGACCCTGTTGATCAAGTACACGCGGATCGGCAAGGCGATGCGGGCAACGCAGCAGGACATGGTCATGGCGCGACTGGTCGGGGTTAATGTCGACAAGGTTATCTCTGTCACCTTTATTGTCGGTTCAATTCTTGCTGCTATCGGCGGGGTTCTGGTTGGCTCATATATTGGCCAGATCAACTATTTCATCGGCTTCATGGCCGGAGTCAAAGCTTTCACCGCCGCGGTGCTCGGCGGGATCGGCAATATTCCGGGCGCCGTGCTCGGTGGTATCGTTCTTGGTCTGGCGGAAGCTTTTGCTGCCGGTTATATCTCCAGCGCCTACGAAGATGTCTTCGCTTTCGGTGTGCTGGTACTGATTCTCATCCTCCGTCCTGCCGGTCTGCTCGGCAAGGCGGTCAAGCAGAAGGTCTGATCATGCTGATGTCTTATGTCAAAAGCTCGCTGGTGGCCTCAGTCTGGTTTGTGTTTCTGACCTTTCCCTTCATGGTCGTCAAGGTAAACACCCTGAAGGATACGGTTGAGTGGCGCTGGTTGAATATTCTCTGGGTCGCTTTGGTGGCGTTTCTGCTTTCGGCGGTGTGGCGCTGGGCGATGGAGTGGCGTGCCCGTGGTGCTTCTGAACAGGAAGCGGAAGACGACAGTACGGCCAGGCAGACCCTCGGTCACCGTCTGCTCGAAGATCCAAAGTTGTACCGGCCGGTTCTTGTTGTGGTTTGCGTACTCGCCCTGACCATGCCGATGGTTTCGGGCATGTACCAGGTGACGATCTGGGTTTTTGCCCTGATTTATGTCGTCCTTGGACTCGGCTTGAATATTACCGTCGGTCTGGCTGGCCTGCTTGATCTTGGTTATGTTGCATTCTTCGGAATCGGCGCCTATACCTACGCCATACTCAATACCCGGTTTGCTCTCGATTTCTGGATCTGTCTGCCGATCGGCGGTCTGGTTGGAGCGACGTTGGGGGTCCTGCTTGGTTTTCCGATTCTGCGCCTGCGCGGCGATTACCTGGCGATCGTGACTCTCGGTTTCGGATCGATTGCCAAAATTGTCTACGAAAACTGGGAACAGGTTTTTAACGGTGCCCGGGGTATTGACAAGATTGCTCGCCCCGGCCTTTTCGGTATCGAAATGGATATCGGTGCCGCCACGACCTTTACCTACTATCTGATGTTGCTGTTGGTGCTGTTCACCATCTTTATTACCAATCGGCTCAAGGATTCACGCATCGGTCGGGCCTGGATGGCCTTGCGCGAGGATGAGATCGCCTGTGTTGCCATGGGGGTCGATATGGCTCG
>JBFFPW010000335.1:0-2547 GCA_041573815.1 Desulfuromonadales bacterium | reverse complement strand
CGGACGATGATGTCATAATGGCGAACAGCATAATCGTAATACGATTCGCAAATCTGTTTTTGCGCAGGACTCGCATCATCAATCAGTGCACGAAAGGCCGCGACAGATTTCTGTTGAATCGCCAACTCCTCAGAGTGTTCCATCGGCAGATAAAAGAAAGCCCTCTCAACGACCGCCAATTGCCGATCAAAACCGGAATCGATGCCAGCAAGACTGAACGACAAAGCCTTTGCATCGGTGGCAAAGGCTTCGGGAGTGTTGCGAAAAATATTTCGGGGGAACTGGTCAAGCAACAAGATCAGGGCGAGGGTTTCGCGAGCTGAATCACTCCAGAAATCATAGTCACCTGCCGCCGCACATCTGATATCAATCAGGAATTCTTCACGGAGGTTGTTATCGGTCTCTTTAGCGCCTCCAAACCAGAGTTTACCTCGATCCGGAGGGACCGCTTTTTCCGGGTCAATTTGACCGAACCAGAAGGAGAGTATTTCCTCAGGCCGACTCATCAGCTCGAAGGATTGGTCAGTTGCGCTTCGATAAAGTCGACAATCTGCTTCTCGTCTTCTTCGGCAAGGTCGATAAACTGGATCCCCATCCCCGGTGGCAACTTTTCACATTTGATCCACTCGGGATGATTCACCCAGGCAACCCTGGCCGTACAGCTGATCAGGTCGGTGCCTTCATCGAGCTCGAACTGTACCTGCATCCGGTAATCGACCGGAAGAAGCTCTTTGGTCTCAATAAAAGCCCCGCCGGAGTTGACATTGCGAATCCAGCCCTGGTGCAGTTCATCGATATCAGAACCGCAAGAGACCATGAGAAAGGTCTCGATGCGCGGATCGGCCCGATTGAAAATTCCGAGGAGGTGGCTGGCTGAAGTTAAAAATCGCTGATGGTCTATCGGCCGGCCAACAATCGCATCGGCATCAATACAGCTATAGACGTCATCCCTTTTACGTGATTCGGAAGGGACAATGAGAATGATTTTGGTTTTTTCGAGGATGGCGTCATTCTTGATCATATCGCAGAGACCGGCCGCATCAATACCGGACGTTTCGACATCGAGAACAACCAGCGCCGGGTCCTGCTCTTCGATCTGCAGGAAAAGTTGATCCGCGGGAGCCGCATCGATAAACTTGAAACCGTCGCGATGAAAAAAGGAGTTTTTCATGATGTCTTTGACAACAGCATCATCCGGCAGCAAAATCTTTACGCTCATCGTTTTTCCTCCACGAGAATCATATTTCTTTAATTATACTCCTTAAATCGATACCGTATGAAGATGACCTCGTCAAGCCAAATAAAAAGCCGGATGCAACAATTATTGCATCCGGCTTGATCAGAGTATTCCGCTGAAAAGTTCTAACTATCTATCTCAGCGAGAGAATCTCGATTTTATTAAAGAATTTCTTTCAGTTCCACTTCAAAGACCAAAGTACTGTTCGGCTCAATAACCGGCGGCGCACCCTGCTCGCCATACGCCAGAGCAGAAGGAACAAAAAGCTTCCATTTGGCCCCCACCTTCATCATCAACAACGCCTCGGTCCAGCCCGGAATAATACCCTGCACACTGAAACTGGCCGGCTCGCCGCGCTGGTAAGAACTGTCAAACTCCGTGCCATCGATAAAAGTTCCACGATAATCGACCTTGACCTGATCGGTCGCCTGCGGGGTTTTACCGGTACCAGCTGTAAGGATTTCATACTGCAGACCGGTGTCGGTCGTTTTCACGCCATCGCGCTTACCATTTTCAGCCAGGAACGCTTCACCGTTGGCTTTGTTTGTCTCTGCCATCTGAGCCAGAAACTCCTGCTGTTTGGCTGCGGCCATGTTCTGCAGTTCCTGCAAGGCGGCAATCGCTTGATCTTCACTCATCAAGAGCTCATTACCTTCGAGCATGTCACGGATCCCCATGGCAATAATTTCAGGGTTGATGGCAATGTCACGCGTCTTGAAATCCCGGCCGAGGCTCATGCCGATGCTGTAACTGGCGCGATCCATCTCCGTCTTCAGGAGATTGTTATTTCGACTGTACTTGGCCCGGTCGACAGCGACCGCCGGGCTGGCAACCAACACGAGCAACACCAACATGGCAATGTTCATCATAAAAAATCTTTTCATCTTACTATTTCCTTTCAGGACTGGTTTGTTGATTTACTTAAACAGCTCAAAGTTCTACCTTATCACCCTGCAACTGTCAACCGCACTCTGCACAGTTATGAACCGGCCGTTTGCCGCTCACCCCGCAAGGAGAGTACCGTAACCAGGCCGAACGCGACAATCGCCAGTAAAATCAGGATAAATACCGGCCAGCCATAAGCCCGGTAAGCGAATCCGGGCAGACTCGAACCGAACATGCCGCCGCAATAGTAGAAGGCGACATAAAGACCGTTGACCATCCCCTTGTTTTCAGTGGCCAGAGAATTAACATGGCCACTGGCCACGGAATGCACAAGAAACAGCGAACCACAAAAAAGAAACATGAAGACAAAGAGAATAAGGATGTCAGGGACAATCATGCCGGCCAGGGCGACACCGAAAAACAGG
>JBFFPW010000334.1:0-2547 GCA_041573815.1 Desulfuromonadales bacterium | reverse complement strand
TAGATCAACACTTCACCTGTCTCCGGCCGTCTGTCATCGTCAATGCCTGGAAACTGTTTTTGCAATCGCAACTCGAGCCGATCAAGAACCGCTTCAGATGGTATATAGCCGCGTACTTCGTAGGTCAGCAGGCCAGGTTCACGGCGGACGTCAATCTGATCCAGCGTATAACCACTACGGAGCAAGGCAGATTCAACTTCGACCTCAAGGTCCTCCAGCAGAAACTCCATACTTGAGGTTTTCACCGATTCAGGACCGCGGGCTAAAAACAGCGCAGCAACGGCAACAACGGTCAGAATTAAACCCGCCATAAATACGACCGGCGAAAGTGCAGTATTATGACCACGCCGCTTCTTGCTGGCGGCAGTCGATTTTCTTTTTTTTGGTTTAGACATATAAGAGACTCACAGCATCGGGATCTGACATTCAGGCCGCCTGCTTCCTGATATCCTTAAAAACCTCCCAACCTTTCAGCAAATCGAGTGCCCTGATCAATTGGTAGTCTTCACGGTCTTCCTTTTTCAAATGAAACTTGCCGGAGGTTTTCTTTTTATTGCCGGGAACATCTGCGCCATTGGTCAGATGATTGTCGAGTTCCTTTTCCCGGAAGTGGTCTGATTGTGCAAGTTCGCGAACCTCTCCCTGGGCGACAACGATATCCGGCTCGATGCCAAGGGCCTGAATCGAGGTTCCGCTCGGAGTAAAATATCGAGCCGTTGTCAAGCGCAGGCCGGAGTTGTCACTGAGGGGTATGATTGTCTGCACGGACCCTTTGCCGAAACTCCGGGTGCCGAGAAGAATAGCCCGATGATGATCCTTGAGTGCCCCTGCGACAATTTCGGCAGCGCTGGCCGAGCCACCGTTAATAAGAATAACCATCGGATAGTCAGCTTCAGTCCCATCAGCGCGAGCAATGAATTTCATCTCGCTCCCCTCTTCACGGCCCTCGGTGTAAACAATCAGGCCACTATCGAGAAAATAATCGGACACCCTAACCGCCTGATCAAGTAACCCGCCTGGGTTATTACGCATATCAAGGACCAGTCCGTTGATTCCAGCACTGTTTTCCTTGTGGAGTTTATCTAGTGCCGCAGCCAAGTCGTCAGAAGTTCGTTCCTGAAACTGGCTCAACCGGATATAGCCATAGCCATCTTCGAGAGTTCTTGCCTTGATGCTTTCTATACGAATAATTTCCCGGGTTATGGAAAAAGGTTTCGGTTTACTGAATGCTTCACGCATGATCGTAAGCGTAACCTTGCTCCCCTTGGGACCACGTAAAAGTTTGACCGCCTCCATGATACCGATATCTTTGGTGAACTGATCATCTATCTTGAGAATCTGATCGCCAGCTTTGAGACCGACACGGTCCGCCGGTGTATCTTCAATCGGGGCAATGACTGTCAGGACGTCGTCACGAATAGAAATCTCGATGCCCAGGCCGCCAAATTCTCCCTTGGTGTCAGTTTTCAACTCCTTGTAAGTGTCTGGATCAAGAAAGGAGGAATGCGGGTCGAGCGTTGCGAGCATACCGTTGATTCCACCATAGATCAGCTCCTTGATCTCAACCTCTTCCACATAACTGCCACGGATAATCGAAAGAACGTCTGTGAATAGCTTCATCTCTTCATAAGGGGAGGCATCAGCCCTTGCTGTAGCCGGACGATCCCACTGGCCAAAAGAGACCAGACCGGCAAAAATGACAATAACAATTGAAACAACAAGAGGCCATTTTCGATTCCACATCAGACTCTCCTTCGTACGTGTAGAAGTTAGCGTCGGGCAATCCAACCGATTGGATCAAGAGGAGTACTGCCGTTGCGAATTTCAAAATAAACGAAATCAGCACCATCATAACCGGAGACGGCAACTGTTTCACCTTTTTTGACCTGGTCGCCTGCTTTCTTCAGAATTTTCGCGGCCTGGGCATAAAGGGTGTAATAGCCATCTTCATGGTCAATAATAAGCAGGTTTCCATACCCCTGAAACCGTTTGGCGAAGGCTATACGGCCATTCCAAACGGCTTTTATCGGTGTTTCTGTCTCAGCCGATATCTCGATACCGTGACTTTCGATCAAAGTTCCGAGTTCCGGATGTTTCTTGGTGCCAAAGCCAACCTTGATCTTACCTTTGACCGGCCAGGGCAATAGCCCTTTTTGTAAGGGAAAGAGAGATTTTCTGCCAGTATAGTGACCGTCTTGACCTGATTCAAGGCCCTTGACCAGCGAGGTTAAACGCGCAGCCCTTTTACGTAAATCATCGACCATTGAATTGAGCGCATTACGATCGCGACGAACAGCTGTCAAAAAACGTTCTTTTAATTTTTTAGTTTGAAGAAGTTCTTTTTCTTCCCCCTTGAGGTCGCTTAATAATCTTTGCTGTCGCTTTTTACTGACGGCCAGTTTGTCGATCGAAACCTGGCGCAACTTGAGTCGTCGACGATACTCTTCAAGGAGTTCACGGTCATGTTTAACAATCCGCTCAAGAAAATCGTAATCCTCAAGAATTTGTGAAGGCGAATTTGCCGAGAACAGAGTTTTCAGGGTGCCG
>JBFFPW010000333.1:0-2549 GCA_041573815.1 Desulfuromonadales bacterium | reverse complement strand
CTCAATCAGTTTCGATGAGACTGAAACACCGGAGCTGGCAGCAAAGAGCAAGGAGATGTATTTCCAGGCGATGAAGGGTGAATTCCCGACCGATGCCTGGCGTTTTTTGACCGGCGATATCGATACCATCATGCAGTTGACCGGTTCGGCCGGTTATCGTTTTCGAAAAATGCATGATGGCCAATTCCTGCATCCGGTTGTTGTCTTTGTCGTCGATACCAATGGCACTATTGTCCGTTACCTGCACGGTACCCGTTTTTTGCCGAAAGATATTACCTTGGCGCTGGTTGAAGCATCCGAGGGGCGGCTTGGGACGACAATCCAGAAAATGGTCCAGTTCTGTTTCAGCTATGATGCCGAGAACAAAACCTATGTCTTTAACCTCCTGCGGGTCTCCGGGACAGCGGTGTTGCTGACGGCGGGCGCATTTCTGGCGTTTCTTCTTTTGGGCGGTAAAAAGAAAAAAAGAGATGATTAATATGATAGGGGAAGATTGATTATGGCTGATGCCAAAACACAGGCTGCGACCAACCGTGGTTTTTTTGACGAGGGGAACTACCAGGGGATTCGCGGTTGGATTTTTTCGACTGATCACAAACGGATCGGGTTGCTCTATCTCTGGTGCGTCGTTACTTTCTTTATTGTCGGTGTTCTGCTCGGCCTGCTTCTCCGGCTCGAGCTTTTTGCACCGGGAGAAACCATCATGACGGCCCAGACCTACAATGCGGTCTTCACCCTGCACGGGGTGATCATGATCTTTCTCTTTATTATTCCCGGCATCCCGGCGGCCTTTGGCAACCTGGTGCTGCCGATCCAGATCGGTGCCCGTGATGTTGCCTTTCCGCGCCTTAACCTGTTCTCCTGGTGGTTGTACATTATCGGTGCGGCTTTGGCGGTGACGTCGCTTTTTACCGGCGGCGGTCCGCCTGACACCGGCTGGACGTTCTATGTTCCGTTCAGCGTCAAGACAACGACCAATGTTTCGCTGGCGGCGATCGCCGTTTTTGTCCTCGGCTTTTCGTCGATTCTGACCGGCCTGAATTTTCTGACGACCATCCATCGGCTGCGGGCCGAGGGGATGACCTGGGGCCGGTTGCCGCTTTTTATCTGGTCACTTTATGCAACGGCCTGGATCCAGCTGCTGGCAACACCGGTGATCGGCATTACCGTTGCCCTGCTTTTTGTTGAACGGGTGCTCGGTGCCGGCCTGTTTGATCCGGCTCTCGGTGGCGATCCGATCATGTTTCAGCACCTGTTCTGGATCTACTCGCATCCGGCGGTTTACATCATGATCCTGCCCGGCATGGGGGTTATTTCGGAAATCATCCCGGTTTTTTCCCGCAAGCCGGCTTTCGGTTACAAGGCGATTGCCATTTCCAGTCTGGCCATTGCTTTTGCCGGTTCGCTGGTCTGGGCGCATCACATGTACACCAGTGGCATGTCAGATACGGCGGTGCTGGTTTTCTCACTCCTTACCTTTATTGTCGCCATTCCATCGGCGATCAAGATCTTCAACTGGTTGGCGACCATGTACAAGGGCTCCATTCTGCTTGACCCGCCGATGCTCTTCGCGATGGCCTTTATCCTGCTGTTTGCCATTGGGGGCCTGACCGGTCTTATTCTCGGTTCGGCTGCGACCGATGTCCATGTGCATGATACCTACTTTGTGGTCGGGCATTTCCACTATGTTATGTTCGGTGGTACCGGCATGGCCTTTTTCGCGGCCATGCATTACTGGTTGCCGAAATTTTACGGTCGTATGTATGACAAGAAGGTCGCAACCATCTCCTGGATCATTATTTTTGTCGGTTTCAATATCCTCTACATGTCGATGAAGGTGGTCGGAATGATGGGGATGCCGCGTCGCTACTATGACTACCTGCCAGAGTTCACCGGCCTGAATATGTTGTCGACGGTCGGTTCCTGGATTCTTGGCTTCGGCCTGCTGCTGATGTTTGTCAATTTGATCCGCGGTTTGCGCAAGGGTGAACCGATTGAGGATAATCCCTGGGGTGGCGCGACCCTTGAATGGCAGGTGGCGACGCCGCCACCACTGGAAAACTTTGACGAGGACCCGGTGGTGACGCATGGCCCCTACGATTATAAAAAGGCGGGGATCCTATGAGTGAGCATATCCACAAGGATTATACCGGCGCCAAGCTCGGCATGTGGCTTTTCCTTTTTACCGAGGTTCTTCTGTTCGGTGGACTGTTTATCCTCTATGCGGTCTACCTGCAACGCTATCCGCAGGAGTTTATTGCTGCTGGCGGCGAGCTTGATGTCCGTTTTGGTGGTGGCAATACCCTGGTCCTTCTGACCAGCTCTCTGTTCGTCGCCATGTCGATTACCGCGCTGCGGCGCGGGCAGAAGATGTTGTGCCAGGGCCTGCTGGCCGGCACTGTCATTGCGGCGGCCATTTTCATGATCAACAAGTTTTTTGAATGGAGCGCCAAGATCAGTCACGGCATTTATCCCGGGTCGCCGCATATGCATGAAATCGCTCCGGGTGAGTCGATCTTTTTCTCTATTTACTACATCACCACCGGCCT
>JBFFPW010000332.1:0-2554 GCA_041573815.1 Desulfuromonadales bacterium | reverse complement strand
CGATGATGTCCGCGCCGAGCTGGAAAAATTCAACAAGGAAAACATTGACGGACTGATCATCGATCTGCGCAATGATGGTGGCGGCGCCCTGACCGATGCCGTCAAGATCGCCGGCTTCTTTATCAAGGAAGGTCCGGTCGTTCAGGTTCGTGACAGCAACGGCGCCTCACAAACCCATGCCGATGACAGTGGCACCGTTCTCTATGATGGTCCGTTGACGATCATGGTCAACCAGTTTTCTGCCTCCTCCTCGGAGATTCTCGCCGGCGTCCTGCAGGATTACGGCCGGGCCGTCATCATCGGCGGCGCCCACACGCACGGCAAGGGGACCGTGCAGGCAATCATTGAACTCGACCGGCGCCTGCCGTTCCGCAATATGTCTCAGTACAAACCACTCGGCGCCCTCAAGGTGACCATCCAGAAGTTTTATCGGGTCAGTGGCGAGTCGACCCAGTACCGTGGTGTCGTTCCCGACATCATTCTGCCGGACCGCCTCGGCCACCTCAAAAGTGGTGAGCAGTATAGTGAATACTCCCTGCCATGGGACCAGGTCGAACCGGTCGAATATCAAAAATGGACCACTCTTTCTCTGCCGATCAAGGCTCTGAAAAAGAATAGCGCTCAGCGGGTTGCCGCCAATGAAGAATTCCAGCGCATCAAAAAAGATGCGGCCAAGGCCAGGGAGCGCAGCGAAAGGACCATACGCTCTCTTCACATCGACAAACTTCGCCAGGAACGTGAAGAGATAATGCAAATGGCTGAGGCTGATGAGGAAGAGACCGGCGAGTCGCCACACGGCGAGACGGAAAACGATCCGGATGCCTGGATAAAAAGGGCCAAAAAGGATCCATATATCCTCGAAGCGCAAGCTGTTCTGCAGGATGTCGTTAAAGACTTGAGTGCAAATCTGGCGGAAAACCGCAGGCCAGCCAACTGATGAAAACATTCGCTTTGTTGCATATTATGTAAATTGAAGCTTGATTCTTGTTCATTTTGCGACTATTTTCTATGAATTCAATAACTTGTCACTGTTTCTTTTTAAGGAGGATGTCATGAGAGCGACCCCTATTCTGCTCATGGCGATGGTGCTGGCGATTTTGACTGCCGGCACGTCATTTGCTGAAACGATTTACGTCAGCGACCGGCTGGTCGTCGGCATCCGGGAAATCCCCGACAATACGGCACCGTCCATCGGCACCCTGAAATCGGACGATGGCGTTGAACTCCTCGAGGAGGGCGACCTTTTCTACAAGGTCAGAAAAGATGACGGGACTGAGGGTTACATCAAAAAGCAGTATCTGACCAAAACCCGGCCGAAGGTGTTGGTGATCGCCGACCTTGAAAAACAGCTGGCCAGGCAGAAGAAAGCTGTAGCGGATCTGCAAGCATCGATGTCGAGTTCCGCATCTGACCTGCAAAAAGACCAGACCGAACTTAAAAACAGTCTTGAGGAATTCAAACAACAACTGATTGAGAAAGACAAGCAACTGGCTGCCAGCGAAAATCAGCTGGCAACGACCAACAAGGAACTTGCCGCCGCCCGAAAAGACTATGAAACCCTGAAAAAAAATTCAGGCGACGTCGTCAACATCGTCAAGGCCCGCGAAGGTCTGCAAAAAGAGAATGATCGCCTGACCGATGAGCTGAACACCATACGCGAAGACAACGTTTATCTGCTGACGACCTTTTATATCAAGTGGTTCCTGGCCGGTGCTGGCGTCATGCTTATCGGCTGGATGATCGGCAAGAGCTCCCGGCGCAAGCGTCGCTATTGAGCCCTTGGAGCAAATTGCAGAAACTATAAAGACGGGAGCGCGCATCGCTTCCGTCTTTTTCCATACGCTAGCCAACAGGAGAGCCCCATGTCCCGTTTAAAATTATTTCTACTGGCCAGCTGTGCCATTATTGTTCTACTGGTCGGTTGCCGCGAAGGTAATCGCTACAATGTTCTTCGACCGAACGATGTTGTTCTGGCCTTCGGCAACAGCCTGACCCACGGCACCGGCGCCGCTGAACAGGAAAGCTATCCGGCCCGGCTTGAAGATCTGATCCGCCGCAAGGTCATTAACGCTGGCGTGCCGGGTGAGGTCACCGCCGAAGGTCTCCGTCGACTGCCCGCCGCCCTTGATGAACACGAGCCGGATCTTTTGATTCTCTGTCACGGCGGCAACGACATGCTGCGGCGCCATGACCAGGCGCAGACAATCGCCAATCTCAAGGCGATGATTGAAGAGGCACAGTCTCGCAAAATTCCTGTGATCATGTTGGCGGTCCCGCAGCTTGGCCTGCTGGTCGACCCGGCGCCTTTCTATAGCGACATCGCCAAGGAGTATAATGTCCCGATTGAAGAGGAAATTATCAGTGATATCCTGTCCGACCGAGCGCTTAAAAGCGATACCATCCACCCGAACGCGGCCGGTTATGTCAAGTTGGCCGAAAGTGTTGCCGATCTGCTTAAAGAATCTGGTGCCATCTAGGGAGCCATGACCGATCGGCAAGGAATATATTGACTTTAATATGCGTCTATGATAACTCATTCGACCAATAAGGAGTT
>JBFFPW010000331.1:0-2557 GCA_041573815.1 Desulfuromonadales bacterium | reverse complement strand
TGTCCCGGATCTCGGCCAGGAGGGCCATTCCCCGGATCACGGCGTCGCGGCTGCGGCTCAGCTCGCCGACCAGCCGGATGTTCTCCAGCCGGACTCCGGCGCCGGCAAGCTTTTCCGGCAGTGCTGCCGTTTCGGGAGCAATGATGATGACTTTTTCAAAACGGCTGGCCTGTCGGGCGATTTCGATAAAGACCGGCTCGGCCAGATCAAGGATGTCGGCCCAGTCGGTTGCCGGGTGTGGCCAGGGGAGGAGGATACCGTCCTGCGGCTCCCATTCTGCCGGAAATCTGATATTCATAAGCTTTTTGTCCCATGTTGGAAAAACAGGAGAATATTCTAGGTGATTATGATCGGATATTCAATCAAATGAGAAGTTATTTGAAACGTTTTCGCAGGGTGGTGAACAGAACGGTGATGGCTAATGCTGCAATGATCAAGATGGCAAGGCGGCCACTCCAGCGTTGGACGTTTTGCCAGCTGACTCCAGCCAGGTAGCCGAGCCCCGGATAAGCAAGACCCCAGAGGATGGCGCTGACAAGGCCGTAGGAGATGAAAGCCTGTGGCTTCATTCGGGCACAGCCGGCGATGAAGGGAACGAACCCGCGAATCGGACCGATAAAGCGGCCGAAGAAAACTGATTTGCCGCCATGTTGAGCAAAGAAAAGTTCGGCTCTTCTGATAATGTTTCTCTGTTTGTTCATCAGTTTTGAATTGATGATGCTCGGCCCGAAGCGGGCGCCGAGCAAGTAGCTGAGAAAGTCTCCGAGAAAAGCCCCGGCAATGGAGACCGAGATAATGGTGACAATATCCCCTTTGCCGTGCAGGGCCAGAAAGCCGGTAAAAACGATAATTGTGCTGCCCGGGACAATGACGCCGATTGCTACCAATGATTCCATAAAGGCGATCAAGGCAATCGAAACAACGTAGATGGCACCGCCCGGCAACCAGGTGAAAAGTTGGTGTAGCCATTCTTCCATGAATCTATTCTCCGTAGTGATTCAGGGAAATTCTAACAGATGCTGCCGCTGATATTTTAAAATTATTCTGAGAAAAGTTTGTGCCACCTGTCAAGTTGCGCAACTTTCTCTTCTCCGTGACGGCTCATCCGTTTGCGGACCAGTTCGATCGACCTTTCACTGTTCTCTGAATGCTTCGACTTGCTGAAGAAAAGGTCGGAGTAGGTGATGATCATCTCCTCGGTCGTTATCGGTTGCATATCCCTGTGTGGCAGCGGTAATCCCTGGTCGATAATATCGGCACGGCTTAAGCCGACGCCGATGTGGCGTTCGCACACCAGCGCATGCCGGGGGAGTCCTTCCTCTTCGAGAATTTGCCGACCAAGAATGCCATGTGCCAGATAGGGATGCTTCCCGGTACAGCCGATGTCGGGAGCATCGGTTAAATGGATGCCGATATCGTGCAACAATGCCGCTTCTTCAACAAACTTGATATCCACAGACTGCTGCGCCGATAGTCTTTGGGCGATGACGACGGCCTTGTTGGCAACCATCCGGCTGTGGTGAGCCAGAATGGCCCAGGTTTGGCCCTGTCTTGGGTGATATTTTTCCAGAAGTTTAATCATGGAGTCCTACTCGAGAATTTCGAATGAAAGAACAATCTGCTGGAATAGCTCATCCTGACGGGCGAAATATTCAGGAGGTGCTGTGAAAATCAGCAGGTAGAGCCTTTGGTCTCCGGAAATAACCCAGCTCTGCAATGTTTTATGCGGCGTGTAGCCGTGCAGCTTTTTGGCTTGACCCGCAGGTATCGGCACTTCCTTCTGGCTGACAAAGGTCAGGTTTGGATAGAGATCGAGGAGAATTCCGGTCGGCTCTATTCCCGGGACGATTTCATGCTTCGGAATTGAAATGACAACGAGTGAGATATCATTATGCAACCCTTCTTCACGGACCTCCCAGGATACGGAATAGGGGGCGTAGGGGCCAGAGCCGGTTGCTGACAAGAACGGCGCCCATTTTTCCGGATAACTGATCGTAAAGATCAGGTTGGCATCGATGTAGGCTTGTAACCCATTTTGACCAGATGAACCTCTGATGAGATTGCACCCTGAAAGGATGAGGCAGGCAAAACTGGCCAGCAGTATTAAAGATAATGATGTTTTCTTTTGCATGGTGAAATCAACTCTTCATTTAATGGATTTTATCATGTTCCATCGTTGGTCTTTGGCAATTTTGTCCATAAAAACTTTTGGCCAACGGGATGAAGAGCAATATAAACACGATTGTTAAAGTCTGGAAAGTTACATTCAGTCCAAAACGGTCCGATGCCAGACCGACCAGCGGACCGGTAATGACGAACCCGAGCCGGAACGAAAGAGCTTTGAGCGATATCAGGCTGGCCCGGTTGCCCCGGGTTCCTTCTCGCTGCAGAAAATGTCTTGAAAAGGGTCCCTGCAAACCGCGCATCGCCGTCAAAAGGTAATAAAACAGAAACGAGAACAGGCCGGCGGTCAGGCCGAGTCCGCAGAGACCGGTAAACGAGAGCAGGAAGAAGATTTTCAATAATCCTTTTTCACCAAGAAAGCTGGTGACGCGAT
>JBFFPW010000330.1:0-2564 GCA_041573815.1 Desulfuromonadales bacterium | reverse complement strand
GCTCTCTCCTAAGTCCATTAAATTCACCTGCGCATTTGCACAGTCGATTCCTGTACAGACCAAATCAAACAAATACGGGTTCCCACGTTTTTTTTATTGAGTTTCTTCGTTATTATACAACCATCAAAAAACACAAACCTTCTTCCTCCAACACTTGTTTAAGACCGGCCCACGACGCCTCCACGTCGGGCCGGTCATTTTTTTTATGGGCTTTACAATAATTCCCGCAGATGTAATTATCTCTCTCATAAATTTTCGGTCATTCCTGCTTAAGCGGGAATCCATTGTGAATCTAGCCCCCTCAACCTGTAAAATGGATCTCCGATTCCTCGGGGATGACACCTTCACCAGTAAAATATTTTTTAACGAGGCATATCTTTGTCCGATACTTTCCCCCCGAGGTTTTATCATGTCCCAACAACAGTTTGAGCAAATTGCCACCGACGCCATTAACACCATCCGTATCCTCTCGGCCGATGCTGTCGAGAAAGCCAACTCCGGCCATCCCGGCACACCGATGGAAGCGGCGCCGATCGCCTATCTTCTCTATCAGAAGCATATGCGCCACAACCCGGCCAACCCGGAGTGGGCCGGTCGCGACCGCTTTATTCTTTCCTGCGGCCACGCCTCGATGCTTCTCTACAGCTCTCTCTTCCTGAGCGGCTACGACGTAAGCCTCGACGATCTGAAAAACTTCCGCCAGCTCGGCAGCCCGACCGCCGGCCACCCGGAATTTGGTCATCTGCCCGGCATCGAAACGACCACCGGTCCACTCGGCCAGGGGATTGCGGTTGCTGCTGGCATGGCCATGGGCGGCCGGTTTCTGCAAAAGAATGTCAGTGACGAACTGTTCAACTACCGGACTTATTGTCTCTGCTCTGATGGCGACCTTATGGAGGGTGTCTCTTCGGAAGCGGCATCCCTGGCCGGGCACTTGCGGCTTGGCAACCTGATCTGCCTTTATCTTGACAACAAGATCACCATTGAGGGCGATACCAGCCTCGCCTTCACCGAAGAGGTTGCGACCCGCTATCTCAGTTACGGTTGGCAGGTGCAGCATGTCGAAGGTGAAAACCTTGCCGATATTAACCGGGCAATTGAGAAAGCCAAGCATTCACCACGGCCTTCACTGATCCTCGCCCGGACCCACATCGGCTTCGGCGCCCCCAACAAGCAGGACACCGCCGCAGCGCACGGTGCTCCACTCGGAGCCGACGAGCTGGCTCTGGCCAAGCAGACCCTCGGCCTTGACCCGCAGGCTACTTTTCAGGTGCCGGAAAACGTCATCAGCCATATGGGCGCCGTTAAGACCAGGGGTGCCGAGCTTGAAGCAACTTGGCAAAAAACTTTCACCACCGAGCTAAAGAACAATCCTCAGCTGAAAGTCTGGCAGCAGGCCGCAGCCGGAGAACTCCCTGAGGGCTGGGATGATCTCCCTGTCTTTGCCGCCGGGGAAAAACTGGCAACCCGCCAGGCGAGCGGCCAGGCGCTGAATGCCCTCGCGGCAAAATTACCGTTCTTGCTCGGCGGTTCGGCCGACCTCGGCCCATCGAACAACACGACCCTGAAAGATGAAAAATCCTTCAGCGCCTGCTCCAGTGGCCGCAACATCCATTTCGGTGTCCGCGAACATGCCATGGGATCCTTCATGAACGGTCTCGCACACACACCGGGCCTGATCCCGTTTGGCGGCACCTTTCTGGTTTTTGCCGACTACATGCGCCCACCAATCCGACTGGCGTCGATGATGGGACTGCAGACCATTTACGTGCTGACCCACGACTCGATCGGTCTCGGCGAAGACGGTCCGACCCACCAGCCGGTCGAGCATCTGCCAAGCCTGCGCGCCATTCCGAACCTGACGGTCATACGCCCCGGCGACGCTAACGAAACGGTCGAAGCCTGGAAGGCAGCGATCAGCAACCAGAGCGGACCGACGGCTCTTATTCTCTCCCGTCAAGGCTGGCCAACTTTCGACCGTGAGCAGTATGCACCGGCCAACGGTTTGCAGCGCGGCGCCTACATCCTGAAGAAGGAATCAACAGAACTGCAGGCGCTTCTTATCGCCACCGGTTCGGAAGTGCCACTGGCTCTGGCCGCGGCTGATGAACTGGAGCAGGAAGGCGTCAGCACTCGCGTTGTTTCGATGCCGAGCTGGGAACTGTTTGAATTGCAGAGCCAGGACTACCGCGACGAGGTCCTCCCCCGGAGCTGTCTGAACCGTGTGGCCATTGAAGCAGGCTCAATTTTCGGCTGGGAGCGTTATACCGGTTCCAACGGCCTGATCATCGGCATGTCCGGTTTCGGCGCCAGCGGCCCGGCCGAGCAGTTGATGGAGCATTTCGGCTTTACGGTCGAGAACATCAAGAAGAAGGTTCAGGCGTTACTCGGATAGCAGATACTTGACACCATTAAAAAGGGATCAGTCTTTTCAGGCTGATCCCTTTTTTTGTTTCCTGAGCAAGAATAAACCGTGAGGTCGCGGCCTCACACTCCGCCTTACTCTTTTGTCTAGCCACAAAAGAGTAAGCAGAAAAGGGCACGTCCCGGCGCTTCGCCACGGG
>JBFFPW010000329.1:0-2581 GCA_041573815.1 Desulfuromonadales bacterium | reverse complement strand
CTGTGGCTTGTAGTTTCCAGTTTGCGGATAATAGGTACACTGGGTAGAGTCCGGAACAAGGTTATTGCCGGGGTCATCAACACACGCTTCAACAACAACGGTAAAGGTCGACTGACTACTGACAGCATTACCACTGCTGTTCTGCACCTCCATGGTGATACCGGAGTTGTGAAACTGGTAAGTCGGGTCATCATACGTACCGGTCGGCACCAGGCGATTCAGGTCAGCCCCGGTATACTTCGAGTCCCATGGTCGGGACAGAATTGCTCCACGCTCCAGACGTGAGGAGGTAATACTATCGACATTTCTTCTGCCGCCGGTCAATGCTTTACGCAGGAAGTCGGCATTACTCATGGTCACCCAGTTGAGAAAGTTACCACTCCAGAAATCGCCCCCGGGGTGATAGTGACTCGGAGCCAGGCCGACCGGTGAAAAGTAGCCACCACCGCCGGAAGAGTATGCATAATAATAGCGGGAATCAAAATATCCCCAGTATTCTTTGCCATTATTATAACTCGGTTCATTAACATAGCCCTGGGTAAAGCCGGTCCAGTCATTACTGAGCAGAATCAGGACATTCGGCTCAGATGAATCGGCAATAACCGGCGGAGTCGCGCTATAATCCGACATGGTCGCTGCCGATGACATTGCGACTGTCAGCAGCAAGACAAGTAGCGATGTTGCGATAATTCTGGCGAATAAATTCATCAGCTTGACACCTCCACGAGGACGATCTCGCGAACCTGGCCCTCAAACATGATCAACTTGACAACTGAATGAGGCGGAATGCGGCCCATACCGAGTGCTTTCCAGTCAATTTCCTGACCATTGAAAACCGTTTTATAGTCTTCCTCGAGCCGATATGATCTTTTCGTCGATCTGACCCCCTCGAGAATACTGACGTTATCCTTACTGATGCCGACATACAGGCCTTCCTTGATCACAGCCCGGGGGTCATCTGCCTGCGACATATAGGCGGGTTGTTCCTGGACAACACTCTCGGTAACTTCGGCGGCGCCCCTGGGAGCCGCAAAAGAGACGGAAAAACCGAACGCTGAGACAAGGAGGGCCAGACAAAGAGTATGGGTAGCGAACTTTATGAATTTAAACATTATAGGCCTCCTGAAGCACCCAGCACTTTACGATAGCGCGCCGAGAGAGCAGACTTACTGTTATTAAAACTATAGGCATCAACATTGACATCAATGGTCACCGCCGCACCGGCGCCACCGGAACCGACGCCGGCACCCGCCGCACCCGCGCCAAACTCGGCACCGCCACCGGCGATCATCGATGCCGATCTTGACATAAGATAAACTTCAATCGTCTCAGAGGCACCAAGACCATTCGGTTTGATCTGAAAATCGGGAGGTGGATATAAAGCATCATTGCAAGGGCCAGGGGTGCATGATGCCAAATAAGGAGTCGCCTGAGTCTCCATGTAGCCCATAACACGCTTATAAAAATCATCCGGAGCATTGGTCACACTGACACCACCGTCATGCAGGTTAAATGTCTCATATGCAATAGTATTGTGGGCCGGATCGGCGGAAGCTTCCATCGCTTCAGTAATCAGTTTACTGCTGGAGTAAATCGTGCCATCAGCCATATTGAAAGCGACCTTGGCATTCCTGTCATTGGCCGCAATCTTGATCTCAAACATACTGTTATCCAGAGCCGTCATGCCGACAATAGTGAGGACAACCAGCATGATCATTGTCACAACAAGCAGGAATCCTCTTTCATCGCTATGTAATCGTTTCATCATGACCTGTTAAACTCCGTCTGATTTCAATAAATCGAGGCTGAAAGACTTGGCTAAGCCCTTTTCGTCCCAGCGAACGATGACACGCACGGTTTTTGTTCCGTCAAATGGATAATCTTCACGCACGTTCCAATAGAGCTTGTAAAATGCTGTAGCGTTTCCAGGGTCACTGTAGTCGGCGACCCCTTCGCCAGCATCATTCAGACTGGCATCAAAAACAACATTCTTGTTGCTTTCGCCGTTTGCATTGTCATCAATAATCGAACTGTAGGACTCACCCATCAATTCTTCAATTTTGCCTTGAGCCAGAACAACACCTTCTGTCATAAAGCGTGACTTGGTGTTGGTCCAACTGGAAAGCAGCTGCATGTTGATAACCGCAAGAATTCCGAAAGCAAAAATAGCCATTGCCACCAGAACTTCAACCAGCGTAAAACCTTCTTGATTGCGAAGCACCATAACTAGAGCCCCATATTCCTGAAACGAACGGTTGTCGTCATCATCATCCGGCGAAAACCATCGGTATAAGCACCGGCAGTCGGCCAGGTTGCGCCGGAAGCGGTTGTGAAAGTACGACTTTGGTTATAACGGACATCTTCTTTGTCGCCACGAGACAAGAGACTGATTTCAACCGAACGGATCTCATCGAGATCGACCCCATCTTTTGTTGGCGTCGTCGTCTGGGTTCCGTCAGCGAGGGTGTAATAAAATTCTATATTTTCGATCGTCGAAAGGGCCTGATGGCTCAAACCACCATGCGTGTGCCCTGAATCAGCAAAACCATCGTCGTCAGCATCTATAGCATTCATATTGACG
>JBFFPW010000328.1:0-2608 GCA_041573815.1 Desulfuromonadales bacterium | reverse complement strand
TGGCCGGTGTCGCCACGCCGACCGAGGCCGCAGCCCTCGGTTGTATCGGCGCCATGGTGCTGGCATTTTTCAACAAGAAATTCAACGTTGAAGTTATGAAGGCGGCCTGTGATTCAACCCTGAAAACCACCGCGATGATCATGCTGCTGTTTATTGGCGGCAAGCTGTTCTCGGTCGTTTTTCTCAGTATGGGTGGCGGTGACGTGGTTGCCGTTCTGCTCCTCGGGATGGATGTCAACGAGTACGTCGTACTTGCGATCATGATGGCGGTTGTTTTTATCATGGGTATGTTCATCGACTGGGCGGCGATCCTGCTGGTTGTTGTACCGATCTTTACCCCGATCGCCATGGACCTTGACTTTAACCCACTCTGGTTCGCCATGCTGGTCTGTGTCAACCTGCAAACCTCATTTTTGACGCCGCCGTTTGGTTATGCCTTGTTCTACTTCAAGGGGGTGGCCCCGCCGGAATATAGTATGGGTGATATCTATCGTGGAATCATTCCGTTTGTTATTATTCAGGTCATCGGCCTGGCCTTGTTGATCGCCTTCCCGCAGATTATCACCTGGCTGCCTTCCGTCTTCTTCGGCGGTTGAACCGGGGGGTGATCGAGTGAAAAGAGAACAAAAGTAAAGGTGCGAACCATGATTTCAAATACTGCGAAAAAACTGTTACAGGATCGTTTCGGTGCAAAACGGGCGTTGACCGAAAAAGAAGATCTGATGACCTTCGGCTACGACGCCACACCCGGCCTGCAGGGGATTCCTGACATCGTCCTGTTCCCGGAGACCACCGAAGAGGTCGGTTTTGCCGTCGCTCTGGCCAATGAGGAAGGGATCCCGATTATTCCGCGTGGTTCGGGCACCGGTCTGTCCGGTGGCAGTATCGCACCGCAGGGCGGTATCATCCTCTGCCTGAACAAGATGAACCGGATTCTCGAGATTGATGAAGAGAACCTGACGGCGACCGTACAGGCCGGAGTCGTGACTCTAGACCTGTTTAATGCCGTGGCGGAAAAAGGGCTGTTTTATCCACCCGATCCAGGCTCGCAAAAAATTTCAACGATTGGTGGCAATATCGCTGAAGATGCCGGCGGCTTGCGTGGTCTCAAGTACGGGGTCACCCGCGATTACGTGATGGCGCTGTCCGGCATCCTGGCCGATGGCACGCCGTTCGACACCGGCGGCAAGAGCGTCAAGGATGTCGCCGGTTATGCTCTGAAGGATTTACTGATCGGCAGTGAAGGGACGCTGGCGATCGTCACTGAAGCGACCCTGAAATTGATTCCGCCGCCGCAGGATAAAAGAACGCTCCTCGCTTATTTTGCCGATATCCGAACCGCCGGCGAGGCGGTGTCGAAGATCATTGCGGCCAAGATTATCCCGTCGACCATGGAGATCATGGATAAGGCGACGATCAACTGCGTCGAGGATTTCTCCAGTATCGGTTTGCCTCGCGAGATGGCAGCATTGCTGCTGATCGAAGTCGATGGGCACCCGGCGATGGTCGAGGACGAAGCGACCGAGGTGCAGAAGGTGCTCGAAGCGGTCGGCGCCGCCGAAGTTCAACTGGCCCGTGATGCCGAGCATTCCGGGCAGCTGGCCGCGGCGCGACGTACCGCCTTATCGGCCCTGGCCCGGGTTTCACCAACCACCTTGCTGGAAGACGCAACCGTACCCCGGTCGCGGCTGGCTGAAACCTTCGATGAAATTGAGCGTTTAACAGCGAAATACAAGCTCAAGGTCGGCACCTTTGGTCATGCCGGTGACGGTAATCTGCACCCAACCGTGCTTTGCGATGAACGTGATAAAGATGAAATGGAGCGGGCGCATGCCTTTTACGAAGAGCTCTATGAAAAAGTTCTCGAGTGGGGTGGCACCGTTTCCGGTGAGCATGGCATTGGCATGGCGAAGATCGGTTATCTCCAGCGCCAGCTCGGCCCCGGCGGTGTTGCTGTATTGCGCCGCATTAAAAAGAGCTTTGACCCGGGTGGCCTGTTGAACCCGGGAAAAATGTTTGAGAATGACACTAAGGTGGAGACGACCGGTGAGTGATAAGAAGCCTCTCGGCAATTTCTATAATGACGATGCCCCGACGTATCCGTCGGTACTGCAGTGCATGCGCTGTGGTTTCTGTTTGCCGACCTGCCCAACCTATGCCTTAACTGGCCGTGAGCGATCCAGTCCCCGTGGCCGGGTCGCCCTGGCAAGGGCGGTTGCCGAAGAGCAGCTCGAATTCACAAAGGCGCTGAAGGATGAAGCCTTCTTCTGCCTTGACTGTCGGGCCTGTACCACTTCCTGCCCGTCCGGGGTGCATGCCGGTGCGGTAATGGAACATTGCCGAAGCCAGGCGCATGAGGCGTTCCCGCCATCGACCCCAATCAAGGCCTTTCGCAACTTTGTCCTTGAGAAGATGCTGCCTGATCCTGACAAACTCGAACTGACTATGTTGCCGGCGCGATTGTATCAAAAGCTCGGAATTCAGTGGTTGGTCCGCCATAGCGGCATGCTCAAGGTTGGCCCGGATTGGATGGCGAAGGCTGAAGGCATGATGCCAGAACTGCACGCACCACTCAGACCGCAGCTCCCGGATATTGTTCCAGCCGAAG
>JBFFPW010000327.1:0-2613 GCA_041573815.1 Desulfuromonadales bacterium | reverse complement strand
GGATCGGCCGTTGACCCTGTTGCAGGGGATTTCCGAGGGCGGCGGTCTGCTCGATAACGCCAATCTGAGCAACGCCCGCCTGGTGCGTGGCAAGCAAACCCTGCCGGTCGATCTTTTCGCCCTGCTGAACGGTGGTGATCAGTCGCAGAATGTCTGGCTGCAGTCGGGTGATACCATCTATGTGCCGGATGAGAAAAACCTCAATGTTTTTGTTTTCGGGGCGGTTAAAAAGCCTGGTCCGGTGCCGATGCCGAATGGCCAGTTGACCTTGCCGCAGGCAGTCGCTTCGGCGCAAATTGATGATATCCGCGGTCATGCCGGTTATCTCAGAATTATCAGATCTCATAGTGCAATAAAGGGGGAACTCCTGGTTGTTGATCTCGATGCAACCCTGCGTGGTGAAAAGATGCCTTTTGTGTTAAAGGAAGGCGATATTATTTTCGTACCGCGTAGCCGTGTCGGCAATTGGAACGAAGCGATCGAGGAAATTCTCCCGTCGCTGCAGGTTATCAGCGCCATGCTGAGTCCATTTGTGCAAATCGAATATCTCCGGGACAATTAATTGTCATGATGAATGAGTACCGAAACCACCCGGGGCCACCAAGGACCGAAGAGGTCCATCTGCAGGACTATCTCAATGTCCTTTTCCGCCGACGTCAGTACGCCCTGGCCACTTTTTTCGCCATTGTTGCTCTGGTTGTTCTTTACACCTTCCTGTCCCGTCCGGTGTTTGAAGCATCGGCAACGCTGCATGTCCAGGATGAGAAGGTCAAGGGGGGCGATCTGCTCGGGGACCTTGGTCTCTCCCGTGAGAATCCGATTGAAACCGAGGTTGAAATTCTCAAGTCGCGGACCAATACCGAAGAGGTCGTGCGCCGCCTGCAGCTGAACTGGCAGGTCGATGATATCGACGAGTCGGTGCAGTTTAATCTGCTTGAGTTCTCCTCCCTGGAAGAAAATCCTGAATATGTCATCACTCTGACCCAACCGGGGCATTTTACCGTTCGTGGCAAGAACTGGGAGAACGCTGTTGCCGGTCAGACCGGCAAACTCTTCACTAAAGATCAGCTCTCTCTCCTGATTGACGCCCTTGAGGGCAATTCCGGCGATAAATTCACCCTGATATTGCGGCCTTTTAACAACGTTGTCAGCGGGCTTCGTTCGGCCATTCAGGCGAGTGAAGTCGGCAAGGGGACCAATATCATCCGGCTGTCGCATCAGGATACCGATCCGGTGCTGGCCAGTGAAATTGTCAACACCCTGGCCACCGTCTACCTCGATCGCAATGTTGTCCTGAAAACCGAAGAAGCGCGCAAGTCGGTCGAGTTTATCAAGCAACAGCTCAATGATGTCCGCGGACTGCTCGACGATGCTGAAAGTTCTTTGCAGGACTTCAAGAGCAAGTCCGGCATCATCCGGCTGGATACCGAGGCGGAAGCTCTGATCGAGCAGCTGACCGTGGCCGATAAGGAGAAGAATGCCTTCCGGCTGCATTCACGCCAGGCCGATTTTGCCATCAAGGCCTTGCAGAAGGCACTTCGCGACGAAATGTCCTATGCCCCGTCTTCACTGCTCGATGATCCGGTTCTGGCTGAACTGGCCAAGGACCTGGCCCGGCATGAGGTCGAGCGCCGACGCCTGATGTCTGATTTTACCGCGGCCCACCCAACGGTTCAGCAAGTGACGATTCAGATCGTTGCCTCGCAAAAGCGGATGCTGGCGACGTACCAATCGATTCAAAACGGCTTTAAGCTGCGGATCAAGGATCTCGATAAAGAGATTGCCAAGTTTGAAAAGAAGCTGAAGTCTCTGCCTGAAGCCGAGCAGCAACTGGTCCGTTTGACCCGCCTGGCGGAAGTCAACGCCGATATCTATACTTTCCTGCTGCAAAAACATGAAGAGGCCCGGATTGCCCGAGCGGCGACGATCAGCAGCATTAATGTTATCGACCCGGCAATCCACCCTGATCGACCGGTGAAACCGAACAAGAAAAAGAACCTTTTGCTGGCGTTAATTGTCGGTTGTATGGCCGGTGTTGGTGTCGCATTTTTTATGGAATATCTGGATGACACGATCAAGGATGCCGAAACTGCCAAGCAGATTCTCGGTGTGCCGGTCCTGTCGGTTATCCCTTATATCGGCTTGCAGAATGGCGCAAACGAAGACTCGGATGGCAAGATAAAGCGAACCTTGATTACCCATCTCGAACCCCGTTCGCCGGCAGCTGAAGCTTTCCGGACGCTGCGGACCGGGATTCATTTTGCTTCCATGAACGAAGAGAAGAGGGTGCTGCTGGTCTCCAGTTCTTTTCCGGGTGAGGGGAAGACGACGGTTGCTGCCAACCTGGCTGAAACAATGGCCAAAACCGGCTCAAAGGTGCTGCTGATCGGTTGTGACTTGCGGCGGCCGTCACTGCATGAGATTTTTGACCAACCCCGCTCGCCGGGTTTGACGGAAGTTCTGATCGGTGATGTTGAAATGGAGGCAGCTATTCACAAAACCGGCATCAATTCTCTCGATTTTGTCAGCGCGGGTATGACGCCGCCCAACCCGGCCGAGCTAGTCGGGTCAGATAAGATGCGCGCGTTTCTCGACGCGGTCAGGGATCAATAT
>JBFFPW010000326.1:0-2620 GCA_041573815.1 Desulfuromonadales bacterium | reverse complement strand
GACGCAAACATCAGGGATCTGTAAAATTGGTTTTTATTGTCAGACATTTATAACTCAAAAAAATTGTATACAGCATACAACTTGGGCTTAAACCGATTTTTTTTAGCATAGGGGGTAGTTGAAGTCAACCGGTTTCTGGAATTTCTAAATGGTTGTTGCGTTGGTGTTCTTGATATTTAGAGATATTTGATTTGTTAGAATTAATACAAAAATTGTTTACAAAAGAAATATGTAAACAGTAAAGTGCTTAGCCGCTAAGTCAGGGTATATTATAAATAACAAAAAAACGGAGGAATATGATGCGAAAAATTATTTCTGTATGCATTGCTATGACTGTGATGCTTGTTGTTGCTGTGCCGGTTTTTGCTGAAGAGAATGCGACTCGCGATGAAGTCGTTGCCATGTGTAACGCTGCAGCCGAGATGCTGTTGCAGGATAAGGATGCCGGAATTGCTGAAATAGCCAACAACGAAGGAAAGTTTGTCTGGAAAAACACGTATGTTTTTCTGATGAACATGGATGGCCATATGCTGGCCCATCCGATGATCCCCCAGTTGACCGAAAAAGGGAGTCTGCTCGAAGTTACGGACAAGAATCGCGAGAAGCCAAAATATATCTTCAAGGAATTTGTTGATATTGCCCAGAAAAATGGAGCAGGCTGGCTCTGGTACATGTGGCCGAAGCCGAATGACCGGACTCCGACTGACAAGTTTACCTATATCAAGCGGGTAGGATTTACCGATCTTTTTGTTGGTGCTGGTATCTATAAATAATCAGTCAGAACCGTAATGAATTACGAAAAGCCCCGGGGCAGAGATGCTCCGGGCCTTTCTGTTTTTTGATAATTGGGTCAAGCTTAGAGAGCTTTGAAAGCTTTTTCGGCCGAAGCGATTGTCTGATCAAGGTCGTCAGTTGAATGCGCGGCGCTCATGAACCCAGCTTCGTACTGACTCGGGGCGAGGTTGATCCCCTGATCAAGCATCGTCTGGAAGAATTTGGCAAAGACCTGCGGGGTTTCAGGTTTGACATCGGCAAAGCAAAAAACTTCTTCCGGCTGGAAGTAGGTGCAGAACATGCCTCCAACCCGCTGGAATGACGTTGCAACACCGGCGTCCGCCGCTGCGGCGCACAGGCCTTTTTCAAGATAGGCGCTTTTCTCTTCGATCACATCATAGAAGCCTTCTTCCTTGAGGAGGCTTAATGTTGCAATGCCGGCGCTCATGGCGAGGGGGTTGCCGGAGAGGGTTCCGGCCTGGTAGACGCCGCCGTCAGGTGAAAGATGCTCCATGATCTCTTTTTTGCCGCCAAAAGCCCCGACCGGCAGGCCGCCGCCGATAATCTTGCCAAGGCAGACCAGATCGCCACGGACGCCAAACCGTTCCTGGGCGCCACCGTAAGCGACGCGGAAGCCGGTCATGACTTCATCAATAATCAGAACAATCCCTTCGCTATCGCAAAGCTGACGTAATCCTTCGAGAAAGCCTTTTCTCGGAGCAACACAGCCCATGTTACCGGCGATTGGTTCGAGGATGATACAGGCGATTTCTCCCTTGTTCGCTTCGGTCATCGCTTGAACTTCAGCAAGATCGTTGTAGGTCGCGGTCAGGGTATGCTTGGCAAAGTCTGCCGGTACGCCAGGCGAAGTCGGTACGCCAAATGTCGCGAGGCCGCTGCCGGCCTTGACCAAAAGAGAATCGGCATGGCCGTGGTAGCAGCCGTCAAACTTCAGGATCTTGTCACGGCCGGTATAGCCACGTGCCAGCCGGATGGCGCTCATTGTTGCCTCGGTGCCAGAGGAGACCATGCGAACCATTTCAATATTTGGATAGGCCTCGCAGACCATTTCCGCGAGAATTGTCTCTTTCTCGGTTGGTGCACCGTACGATGCACCGGTCTCGGCCGCCGACTTAATCGCTTCGACGACTTTGGGATGGCAATGGCCAAGAATCATTGGCCCCCAGGAACCGACGTAATCTATGTAGGCGTTGCCATCGGCATCATAAATCCTTGAGCCGGCAGCTTTGCTGATAAAAATCGGGTCACGACCGACTGATTTGAAGGCGCGAACCGGGCTGTTGACGCCACCCGGGATCAGTTGTTTGGCCTTGGCGAAAAGCTTTGCTGAATTCTGCTGATTCATATTGTCCTCACAGATAAATGAAATTGAAGGAAAGAAGGTCTGATTATCACAGGCATCTGATGTTGTCAAGAAAGGCCGGAAAGGGGTGGCGAGCGTCTCTATAAGTATATATAGTACAATTTTGATGCCGTCGGGATTTCATAAAAGATACGAATTGTGGCGGAACGAAACAAATTTTAGTTTTGATAAATAATGCCCAGGAAACCTGCTTAATGTTTTATTGATAATGAAAATAATTAAATTTGACATTCATGATAGACCTGATTTATAACCACTGGTCAGACCAATTTCAAATGATTCCTATTCAGGAGAAGATCGATGGCTGAATTATTGCTGATCCTGGTCAGCGCCATCTTTGTCAACAACTTCGTTCTTGCCCGTTTTTTGGGCATCTGTCCCTTCCTCGGGGTTTCGAAGAAAGTCGAAACTGCGCTCGGTATGGGCATGGCTGTCACTTTTGTTATGACGGTGGCGACGGTG
>JBFFPW010000325.1:0-2637 GCA_041573815.1 Desulfuromonadales bacterium | reverse complement strand
CTCTCTTTTTTCTACTGCGGTCACACACCCTCTCCTGATTTTCACGCCCTCTACACACAAAGAGAATTGACACCCTGCTGTCTTAATGCTAACTAATTGGATATGTTTAACTTCACATCCAAAAAGCTGCTGACAGGAGCAACATGTCCGGCCTCATAGCGACCTTCGCAAAAGGGATTGCACACAGCAAAACCGCGCTGACCGGGGCCATGTTGGTGACAATTCTGTTCCCGTTTTTGCTTGGTGCTTTGCTATACGATGCCATCTGGGATATGCGCAATACCTACTTTGCCGCAATGACCTACCTGATTCTCGGCCCACTGGTCATACTTGGCCTTGTTTTGATTTTTCTTGGTCTTTTCTTTTTTCGCGGCAAGGAAGATGTCAGCCTGTTTACCCTCAGCTACCTGAAAGACTACTTTACCAACCCGGAACGCTTCAGCCGGATGCGTAAACTGCTCTTTATTTTTGTTTTTATCAGCTGCACCATGCTCTGCATCTTTACGGTCATCGCCTATCGCAGCTATACCTACATGAATACCACCGGCTTCTGCGCGGAATTCTGTCATGTTGTCCTGGAACCACAAAAAGTTGCACACCAGAATTCTCCGCACTCACAAGTCGATTGCGTCGAATGCCATATCGGTGATGAGGCAAAATGGTTCGAAAAAGCA
Organism: Desulfuromonadales bacterium; assembly: GCA_041573815.1. Lineage (GTDB taxonomy): Bacteria > Desulfobacterota > Desulfuromonadia > Desulfuromonadales > UBA2294 > BM707. The sequence goes on along the minus strand of JBFFPW010000325.1, from coordinate 1,963 downwards.
AAGATTTCCGGGCTACAGCAGTTATTCAGCGTCATCGGTCACGGTTATTCAAAACCGATAAAAACCCCGATCAACCACCTCCGCCCGGACCGGCAGACCTGCGAGGAATGTCATCGCCCGGGGCTTTTCCATGGCGACAATCTTGAAGTTAAAGAAAAATTCCTGCCGGATGAAAAAAATTCAAGCGTCAAAACGGCCATTCTCTATAAGGTGGGGACAGCCGGTGATCGAAGCGTCAGCCCACATGGTTACCATTGGCACGTTGCACCGGAAAACAGGCTGATTTACACCGCGGTTGGTGATGACCGGATGACGATTCCGACCATCCGCTTCAAAGAGAGCACTGACCCCGAGCGGCTCTTCCAAACAGCCGATGCGGGCCAGCTTCTGGCTGAGAACCAGGCGACATTCCAAACCCGCGAAATGGACTGTATGGATTGCCACAACCGTCCAGCCCACAACTATCTCTCAGCCGATGAAGCGCTCGACCTGAAATTAATGGACGGTGTCATCCCCCGAGATCTGCCCTATATCAAAAGGCAGGCCCTTGCGCTTATCACTCAGACATACGCTTCACAGCAGGAAGCCTTAACCAAAATCGCTGCCGGCCTGAGAAAATGGTACCGGATGAATTACCCGGAAATTGACATCAACAACGGGATCTTTGGCAAAGCGGTTCTCGGCGTTCAGGCCGCCTACCGGGAGAATGTTTTCCCAACCATGCAGGTTGGCTGGGACAGTTATGTTGACCATATCGGCCACGGAAAGAATTTTGACCGGGGATGTTTCCGCTGTCACGATGGTAAACATTTTAACAGCAAGGGCGAGCCGATCTCAAACAAGTGCAACACCTGCCATGTCATCCTTGCGGAGGACGAGTCAGATCCGGAAATCCTCAAAATTCTGCGGGAAGGTAAAAAGTTCTGATCATTCGTTGAGATGAATCGTAATGCCCGCGGAAGCGGGAATTCAGAAGTGCCGGGCGCAGAATTTATTCTGTGCCCATTTTATTGAGTGGTCACAACCAACCTGACCAGAAAACGTTAAGAGGATCGTGCTCAAGATAATGCAGCAGCTTATTCAGGTCAAGTGAGCCACCCGCCTCGGGAACATAGCTCCAGCGATTTTCCGAACGCGGTCGATGGATGGTCCATTGACTCAGCTCGGCACTGAACTGCAGACGCGCCAGGGCCAGTTGTTGCTCGTTATCAAAACGAGAAACCAGAAGCTCGAAGCCACCGGAGCATGGTTCCATCAACACAAGGTACTCATGCCCGGATCGAACAATCGGCTTTGAGCAAAACTCCTGCAGGGATTTTTCGGCCGACTTGAAAACCAGCTCGGGGATATCAGGGATCATATCAGGGCCGGCAGCTGGCACAAACCGAACGGAACAGGGTGGTACTGAGGTAGCGGTCGCCCCGATCCGGCAACAGGGTCACAATAATGCCACTCTCCATCGGCTCAGCAACCTGTAACGCCCCGGCTACGGCAGCACCACTTGACATGCCAACAAAAAGACCCTCTTCAGCGGCCAGCAGGCGGGCGGCCTCAAAAGCATCATCATCCTTGACAACAACTTTGCGATCTAACTTGGTCTCTTCATAGATACCGGGAACGATCGCCTCTTCCATGTTCTTCCGTCCCTGAACCTTGTGACCAAGGACCGGCTCGATACCGACAATTTCAACGGCCGGATTCTGCTCCCGCAAGTAACGCCCAACGCCCATCAGGGTGCCGGAGGTTCCCATACCGGCGATAAACATACTCACCTGGCCATCGGTCTGACTCCAGATTTCCGGGCCGGTGGTTTCATAATGAACTTTAGGATTGGCCATATTGTCGTACTGGTTGGGCATAAAATAGCGCTCCGGCTCTTCCGCCAAAATCTTGTGCGCCAAACGGATAGCCCCATCCGTCGCCTCTTCGGCCGGCGACAGAACGACTTCAGCTCCGTAGGCCT
>JBFFPW010000324.1:0-2653 GCA_041573815.1 Desulfuromonadales bacterium | reverse complement strand
CGACAAACGAAGCTCCCAGCACGGAATCACCATTAACGCCCTGGCTGAGCGCGATCGGCAGATTAACGTCAAGCTTTGGAAGGACTTGTTTCCAAATCGGCTTCAGAGTAAAGGAATAACCCCAGGCAAAGCCATCTTTGGACAGTTCATCGTTATCCTTGTTAATGACATCATCAGCACCCACTTCGGCAGTCAGGCTCAGGTTGTCCATTAACGCATTGGCTTTGAAAATATGAATCGCCGACAGGGAATAATGCATAACCTCGGCCCGCTCATAGGTAGGCAATGCGCCAGGCACAGAGACAGGGACATTTGCGCGATAGGTCACCTCACCTGAAATATTGGTCAGGCCAATAGCCGTACCGAAACTGGCAGCCGCCAAACGGACATCTTCGGCATATTTCAAGTTGTATTTTGAAGGACCATAAATGCCACTACCCGGGATAAGTTCAATAATGTCTGTGGCCTCAAGCTGCGGCAGTTGGTCATGGTAGTTGATGTAGTAGAAGCCGAATTCGGTACCGGCCAACTCTTCAGCGAAGTAGCGCACTGCGACACCCCACTGTCCACTGTCTCGTGCGTCGTCATCCTTGTCGCGCGTTGCAGCACGTGTTGGGAGGGGAATTGCCGGAGATAGGATATAGCTTTCGCCACCAGCATCGAGGACATCAGCGGTCGAGAAGTAGCTGCCCGCTGCATCGAGACGATAAGGTTGCCATTCCCACTGATAGTAACCCTCCATACTCAGGGTATCGGTCAAGTCGAGTTGTACGGCGACCTGCTCGACCGGCAAAAACAGCTCTTTCAGTTCGGCGCCGGGCTGGCTGAATCCGGTCGCGTCAATCGGTCCCTGGGACGACATGACACCACCGACCAGGAAAAGTGTTTCACCCCAGTTCAAAGCCTGCTGACCAACGCGTAAGGTCGCTGAGCGCCCAGCCAGTTCCATATTCGAGTAGAGGAAATAGTCGAGCATTTCGGCTTTTTCCCCGTGCCATTCCTGGGTGTCGTCCGTGAACTCATCGTAGTCTGCTGAAAGGTTATTGTTGGTCAAAGGAGAGTCGTTATCGTTGGATTTGTGATAGACAAAATCGTACCAGCCGCGTGCACGAGCGAAGGCACCGAAATCATCAAAAAAACCGAACTCACCAAAATTCAGGTCTGCTTCAGTGATCGCGTCGAAGCGATTCTTGATCAAGCTGCCACGGTCGAAGTTTCGATTACCATCATCAGCATTGAAGTTAGGCAGGAGATCCTTATCCTGCTTTTGTACACGCTGCGCGATCGTATAGCGGAGCGTCGTATCCCAGTCGAGCGTGACGCCATCACCAAACTCAAAGTGCAACGCATAGGCGCTACTGGCCGTCGTCAGACTCAGTAGCACCACCGTCATCAGCCTCCAAAACAATGGCTTTACAGATTTCCTCATCATTCCTTCTTCCTTTCCTCAGAGATTGTGCAGGACCGATTCCTACAACTTAAATATCAATGTCATCTCAAATCATGCCGCTTACTACACCTGCGTGAACCAGGAATCGCGGCACTTAACCCAGATTAGACCAAGCACGTTCAACGTTATCCTCAACGATGCTTCCCCCTACTCTCACAACAAACTTGCGATCGAGCGACTTGTCCTAGGTGGCAGAGAAGCAAGTCACTGACAATTTGCAGGCGAGTTGTAAGGAACAGGCCATAAAGAGCGAGCAATCGCTCGCCAACATATTCACTCAAGACAAATAGCGAGTCAAGAAAATAAAACACTTTTTGTTTTTATGCTTTTGGTGCTTATAAAAGAAGAAAAAAGAGAGATGATTTACAGCAACAGAACCGGTGAAAGATACGCTGCATGCAAAAGATAAAACATCTATATTGAAACGATTTACCGATTTTTCATGGGAGGTTTTACAGGAATATTGCAGGCTATTACATGAGACAAACTTTGTTTATTTATTCTGAACAAAAAAATTTAACCGGAATAAAAATAATCAACTTTCAAGGCTGAAGCATCTAATCCAGCGGGCCATTTATTTTCCTTTATCATTGAGCAAGGCTTCCAGGCAGTCCTCTACTGGTGTCCCCTGCTTAAAAAGCGGTGATATATCAGGTTCGGACCAGCGACGATAGTTTTCCTGGTTCGCAAAGGCAAGGGCATTTTTGTGGTAAGCAATGGCATTCAATAGATTTTGTTCTGAACAGTTCCGGGTTTGCACAACCTTTCCCGGAGCTCCCATCACAATTGAGTTGTCGGGAATCATCGTCCCTTGCGGTAGAAAAGTATGACCGGCAATGATGCAGTTATTACCGATAATGCAGCCATCCATGATGGTTGAATTGATACCGACCAGGCAATTATCACCGATGTTACAACCATGCAGGGTGCAGTGATGAGTAATAGAACAATTCTGGCCGATGCGGGTCCCGGTATGCCTGCCGACATGTATCATGACAAAGTCCTGGATGTTGGTTTTCTCACCGATCACCACCTCGTTCATCTCAGAGCGGATCACGACATAGGGCCAGATCGAGACATCCTTCTCCACGGTCACCTTGCGCAGCAAATCGGCCATTTGAAATTCGGCGATGGTGGCGATACCGGCGGCGCACTCCAGCAGCCCCATGCCCAACCGCTCGGCGAGCTTTGCGATAGCGGATT
>JBFFPW010000323.1:0-2660 GCA_041573815.1 Desulfuromonadales bacterium | reverse complement strand
GTAACGGCGCCGACGTCCGTGACTCGACACCAACCAGAATCGCTTCTCCGGTAATAAAACCGTTCATCCGGCGATTGAATTGCGGGATACCACGCCGCAATGCGGTAATAATATCAGGAGGCAAAAGGTTCTCTAATTCCGCCTCTTTAACGCCCGGCCGACAGGTCGACCGGATCGGGCCCTGCCCTTGCCCGAGAAAAGCGAGCAGATTCTGCGCCGGTGCACGATAAGAACTGCCACCGGCAGTAAAAGCCAATCGTTCCCAATGTTGTTGGAAACGAACCCCGGCCAGCGCGTCGGATCCTTCAAAATCGGCTGGCCCGACCGATGCGACCAGGGCCGAATTGGACCATGGCTGCTCCCGGTTGTGAGAACTCATACCATTCACCACCATGCCGGATTCCTCGGAAGGCGCGGCAATGACTTCACCACCGGGACACATACAGAAAGAGTAGACGCCACGGCCGCTTTCCGGGTCATTGTAACTCAAGGCGTAGTCGGCTGCAGGTAAATTTGCATGACTGGCCATACCATACTGGATTTCATTAATCAGGGCCGCCGGGTGTTCAACTCTGAATCCAACGGCGAATGGTTTCTGCTCGAGTTCAACACCAGCAGCATCAAGCATTGTATACGTTTCGCGTGCGCTATGCCCAGGCGCCAGGACAACAGCATCCGCCTCGACGACCTGGCTATCATTAATAACACCGGCGCGTACCTGGCCTCCGAGAATTTCCAGGCCCGTCAGGCACGATTGGAAAAGAATCTCCACACCTGCGGCCTGCAAACTCTTTCGGAAATTTATCAGAACTCGCCGAAGCACATCGGTACCGAGATGTGGCTTTGCTTCAACCAAAATGTCGTCCGGGGCACCACAATCAACAAAGGCCTGTAATACCAAACGGTTCCAAGGAGATTTTATTCGGGTCGTCAGTTTCCCATCGGAAAAGGTCCCGGCGCCCCCTTCGCCAAACTGCACATTGGACCGGGGGTTAAAAACACCATTCACCCAGAAATCATTGACCTTCTTGACCCGATCTTCAACCGGATCGCCCCTTTCAACCAGGGTTACCGCAACACCCTGTAGTGAAAGACGCTGTGCCGCAAAAAGTCCAGCTGGACCCATGCCGACAACAAGGACTCGTCTGGACTTTTCAATGCTCTTTAAAGGTGGAAGAGCAACGGCCTGGTATTGAGTCAATCTTTGATCAGAGGTTTGACTCGCCAGCACAGCCTCTTCGTCGGCAAGTGAAAAGGCAATCGTATAAACACGCTTAATCTTCGGTTTTTTTCGGGCATCGATACCCCGGCGAAGGACACAGACGTCATGAACATCGGTCACCGGTCGACCAAGATAGCTGGCAATTTTTTGCGGCAGAACCGACTCGTCTTCATCGAGTTCAAGAGTCACTTCCCGGAGTTGCAGAGCCATTATATTTCAACGTTCCTTTATTGGAAATTCAAGGCTGAACACAGCGCCGCCCTCAGGTCGGTTACCGCCGGCAACGCGCCCATGACAGTTTTTAACAATGCGCAAAACTGATGACAAACCGAATCCGGTCCCTTTCGGCTTGGTCGTAAAGAACGGATCAAATATCCTGTTCAAATGCTCATCAGCGATTCCGGCGCCACTATCGGCAAACTCGATGGAAACACAATTTTCGTCGAATGACATGGAGACCTTGAGCGTACCACCGTCCGGCATTTCCTGCAGGGCATTGGCAATCAGGTTTTTGAAGACCTGTTCAATGTCGGCGGCATTGGCAACGAGAGGTGGAGTGTTATCAGACAGACGCAACTTCAGCTCAACATTCTGCAGGCTGAATTGACTACTGAAATCAGCAAGTGCGTCACTGAGAGCAACAGACATGTCAACTGCGGCCGTTTCAGCAAGCGAAGACTCACTGACGCTGAGCAACTTAATCAACAAGTCATCTATTCTATCGATTTCAGATATGATCTTGTCAGAATAATTGCCAACGTCAACATCTCCCTCCTGTCGCTGCTTCAAAACCTGGGCAAAGAGAGAGATCGAATTCAACGGGTTACGAATTTCATGAGCAATCCCGGCCGAGAGATGTCCGAGAGTGCCGAGTTTTTCCGCCTGGATGATTTCTACCTGCGCCAGGTTCAGTTCTCTGGTTTTTTCAGCCACGCGCTGCTCAAGTTCGCAGTTCCAGCCGGCAATTTCCTCCAACAATCGTTCACGCTCATCGAGCAGTTCCCGGTTTTTAATTTCGATCCGTCTGATACGGAGTACATTTTCAATGCGGTCAACCAGATCATGGTTATTGAATGGCTTGCGAATATAGTCAGAGGCACCGGACTTCATCAGCTCTACGGCCAGTTCTTCACTCCCCTTGCCGGTAAACATAACAACATACGAATCAGGAAGTTTTTCGCGCAACTGTTTCAATACGGCAAGGCCATCCATGCCGGGCATCATATAATCGAGAAGAATCAGTGAAGGCCTGATCGCTTCCGCACGTTCAAGAGCTTCGCTGCCAGAGGCAACGGTTTCCACCAAATAACCCTTTGAAGCAAGCACCATGGTTTTCAGGTCAAGAATGACTTTTTCATCATCAACAACCAGAATTTTTTCAGTCATAGAAGACGACTCCAATAACAACATCCCTTTTACCCATAAAGGAAAATTGAGC
>JBFFPW010000322.1:0-2662 GCA_041573815.1 Desulfuromonadales bacterium | reverse complement strand
CGGAAACCCGCTTCAATTTCAACGAGGTTAAGGATTGGCATAACCAAGTCGAAGCCGGCTGACAACATCACGCCACCATCTGAAGCAGCTTCCAGATAAAAAACGCCGCCATCAAGACGAGTTTTCAGCTGGAGGTCATCGGTGATGTCTGCTTTCCAGGGCAGCTCTTTCAGGACATAAACTTCAGCAGCGGTATAATTCTCATCAACACGACCCGAGTCCGTGCCGCCGCGCAGGCCGACCTCATAAGAACCAGAGACGCCGCCAAGAGCCACAGCCGGAACAAACGTCCCCCCGAGAACAATTGGCAATAGCCACCAACGTAAAAACGATTGCAGTCTTATCATTTTGGAAACATGTGTTTTTGAGTTAAAGGGTTGATTATTCAGGGTTCCGGGATACAAGTACCGAACACCACAAAACCTGCCAATTCATTGGTGATCGCTGCACTCAAGACAGTGTCGGAGTTTGACAGAAAATCGATGTTGTACAACAGGCGACCGAAAGACTTTCGTTTACCAGGGCAAGGGCACAACAGGAGTGACCTGCAAGCGAACCTGGTGCTCGGGGCCGAACGCATCCGGCGATTCGATGTAGTTCCAGTACTCGAGCGCAAACTTCACGGGTGTCTTGCCAAACATAGCTGTCTTGGCAACCCCTATGCCGAGGGGGAACGTCAGCTTGTCGTCACTATCGTCGGCCTGATAATCATAGGACCAGGTCGGCTGCGCCTCTATCTGCCAGGCATCCTTCAGGTTAATCGCGTAAAAGTACTGACCACCCGTGATGCTGGTCGCGTAATCATCACCGGCAACATCCCAGACATGGGTGAACAATGCCCCGTAAAAACCCCAATCTGTTTTCTGACCGAGGAAAATTTCAGGGCCGAGTCGCGTCTGGCCACTGCCAAGAGCATCGTTGGTCGCAGTATCGAGGCTGCCGGTGATACCACCGATAAGCTGAAATCCGTTCGAGAAGCCCTTGCCGATGGCCACGTCAAAAGCGATATCACCCAGATCGACGCCCTCGTCATCAAAACCATCTGCATCCGGCACGGGTTGGTCGAGGATGAGCGGTATCAGGGGACGCAGAAAGAAATTGGTGTCTTTGGCCAGAGGGTAAGGGAAGATAGGCTGGAAACTGATCTGCCACGCATCCTGTTCGTCGGCATCGCGGATATCCCCATCGTAGGAAATATAATCCAGGTTGAATGACAAAGAGCCGAGCGAGTTGTTTGGGTTGGAAAGCTCGTGGGCAACTTCACTGGCAGAGCGTTCTTCAGCCCACGACGATGTCATCGAGCAAACGATCAAAACCAGCGTGAGCCCCAGGAACAGAACACTGGACTTTAAAGATATAATGTTTTGCATTGCTTCTTCCTCAAATTGCTTGGATTTGCCATGATCGCTTATCACCGGATGATTAATCGACTGACCAAGGCAACCATTATCGTTCTTTCACGAACAGATCATAGGTCGTTTAATCCTATCAATTTTACCGAGTCCGTCTATTGGACCTTAGGGCAACCTCTCGCCTTGCTTGAAAAATCAAATACTGCACTATGCTTGCAACAATCAGGCACCCTGCCCTTTAAATTCAGAACGGAGTGAATCGGAAGCCAATGTACAAAGTGAAGGCCATATCCGTCAGAGCTTAACTTGAATATCCAGCATAATGGCAAAATTCCTGTCAAAGGATCCTGAGAAATCTCCGGTGAGCAGACCGCCTTCTGCTGTTACGTCAGCATCCCCCAGGTCGAAGAAGTTCAGGTTGATATGGCAGGGGTAATCAAACACTGGGGTGTCGTAACCGACTCCCCCTCCAATGATGCGGTCCATCGGCAGGGCAATGGTGCGTTTGCTGTCCTTTACCGGTGAAGAGCCATACATCCCGCCCAGTGAAATCGCACGATCATCTCCAAGCTGATACTTCAATCCGGCGGTCGTGATCCACATATCCCGGAAGATACCACTCACCGAAATACTTTCCTGTTCGACCCGGACATGTGTAATCCCAAACTCTGACGTGTCGAGCCAGACAAGATCACCGGTCATCGACCAGCGATCAGATAATTCCGTGTAAAAACCGGCTTGGGCTATCGCGGGGACAGTAAAATCCACATCGACTTCTGTGCCCAGCAAGTCAGCTGCGGCAAGAGCCTCGCGCAGCAACGGATCGATATTATGGAATGAAGGTGTCCCATCCAGCTCCGGATTGAGTTCTGAATGGTAGGTCGCAGCAAAGCGGGTTTTGTCGCTAAACTGGTACATCATTGAAAGGAGGAAGCCGACATCGGCGCCAGATTCATCCAGCTTAACCTTGCCGTCCGTGTAGTCAGGAAGGAGATTATTGACTCGGGCCTCTGATTTCGAATCCACATACATCATGTGGGGACCGGCAGCGAGCGAAAACTTGTCGGTCACTTGATAGGCGGCAACCGCTGATCCGGCAAAGAAGTCCAGGGTGGTTTCCGTAACATGATAACGTCCCGACCAATGTTTTCCGTAATCGTAGCCGATCCCCGAAGGCACATTGACGGAAAGTCCGAACCGCCAACGTTCACTCAGTGGGCGGACGTAAAAAAAGCCGGGGACAACAAGAAGCGACGAATCATCGTCACCGTCACCGCCGGAAAAACTCGCCTGGTCTACTTCAAACTTGG
>JBFFPW010000321.1:0-2666 GCA_041573815.1 Desulfuromonadales bacterium | reverse complement strand
GCGTGGATAGAGGAACTCTATTCTCTCTGGCAAAACAAACCGGAACAGGTCCCTCCTCAGTGGCAAGCCTACTTTGAGGGGTTTTCCCTGGCGGAGACCGACCAGGCTGCGACTTTTGACCCGGCGATGACGATCAAATCTTCCGCGGTCCAGTCATTGATTTACCGCTACCGCGATATCGGCCACCTGCTTGCCTGCACTGACCCGCTCTCCCCTTGTCCGATCAGTCATCCAGATCTTGATCTTGAAGCTTTCGATCTGACCGAAGCTGATCTCGATACAGTTTTTCATACCCGACGTTTTATTTCCGAAAGCGCCACTTTGCGAGAAATCATCTCGGTCATGCGTGATACCTACTGCCGTTCAATCGGCGTTGAGTTCATGCATATCCAGGATAGCGAGGAACGACAGTGGCTCAAAAACCGGATGGAGTCCTGTCGTAATCGCCCCCGCTTTGCCAACGAAACCAAGATCGAGATTTACAAGAAGGTTCTCGAAGCGACCCTTTTTGAAGCTTTTCTCCACAAAAAGTTTCTCGGCCAGAAACGATTTTCTCTCGAAGGGGGAGAGACCATCATCCCTTTGCTCGAAAATCTGGTTGAAAAATCACGGCATGAGGGGGTTCGCGATATTGTCCTCGGCATGGCCCATCGTGGCCGACTGAATGTTCTGGCTAATATTTTCCGCAAGCCGACAGAGAATATTTTTTCCGAATTCAAGGACAATATCGAGTTTGATGTCGTTGGTGATGGCGATGTCAAATATCACAAGGGCTTCTCCGCAAACATCGACGGCCCGGATGGCCAACAAATTCATCTGACCATGGCTCACAACCCGAGTCACCTCGAAGCTGTCGATCCGGTCGTCGTTGGTAAAGCCAGAGGTCGGCAAGATGAATATGGCCAGGATCAGATAAAAAATGTTTTGCCGATCCTGCTGCACGGCGACGCCGCTTTTGCCGGTCAGGGGATTGTTCCTGAAACCCTCAACCTGTCACAACTCGACGGGTACCGGACCGGCGGCACCCTACATATCATCCTCAACAACCAGATCGGTTTTACCACCAAGCCAGCTGATTCCCGTTCAACACTTTATGCAACAGATGTCGCCAAAATGCTGATGGTTCCGATCTTCCATATCCACGGAGAAGACCCGGAGTCCGCTATCTGGGCGGCGACCCTGGCGCTCGAATATCGACAAAAATTTGGCAAGGACGCTATTCTCGAGCTGATCTGTTATCGCAAACATGGCCACAATGAAGGGGATGAACCGAACTTCACCCAGCCGATGATGTATGAACAGATCAGGAAAAGACCTGGTGTTTTCTACGTTTATGGTGAAAAACTGATTAGCGAAGGTGTCGCAACGGCAGAAGAACTGGAAAAAATCGCCGACAAAATTGCTGCCCGCCTTGAACGATCCCTGAACAAGGAAGCGCAACCGGAAGCTGATGTCGGTTTTCTCGGTAAATGGACCGGGTTGGAACGTGAGTTTTCCGAGCCTGAGCTCAATACCGGCGTAGCAAAAGAGACGCTGCAAGAACTCGCAACCAGGATGGCCAAGATCCCTGACAGTTTCACACCTCACCCGAAGGTGGCCAAACTGCTCGACAAGCGACATGCAACCATCATCAATGAGGAGCCTCTCGATTGGGGGACTGCTGAGAATTTGGCCTATGCAACACTGCTGGCCGAGAACCATCCGATCAGGATATCAGGGCAGGATTCCGAGCGTGGCACGTTCAACCACCGTCACGCAACAATCTACGATTCAAGCAATGGCGAGCCCTACACACCTTTGACCTCAGTAGCCGACGACAAGACCCGTTTCCAGGTTTTTAACAGCTCACTCTCTGAGGCCGGCGTTCTCGGCTTTGAATATGGATATTCTCTCGAACAACCGGAAGGGTTGACCATCTGGGAAGCCCAGTTTGGTGATTTTGCCAACGGCGCCCAGGTGATTATCGATCAGTTCATTGCCAGTAGTGGCTCCAAGTGGGATCGAACCAGCGGCCTGACGATGTTTCTGCCGCACGGCTATGAAGGCCAGGGTGCCGAACATTCGAGCGCCCGGATTGAACGTTACCTGCAACTTTGCGCCGACCACAACATGTTTGTTGTCAACCCGACAAGTCCGGCCCAACTGTTTCACCTGCTCAGACGACAGGTCAAGCTACCGTTCCGCCGACCTCTGATCGTTTTCACTCCGAAAAGTCTGCTCCGACACCCAGCCTGCCGGTCCAGCCTGGCCGACTTGACTGAAGGGAGCTTTCAGGAAATTATCGTTGACAGGACTCCGTCCAAAGAAACCGGCAAAGTCCTTTTTTGCAGCGGTAAAATCTACTATGAGCTTCGCCAAAAGATAGATGAGACTGAACGTTCAGATATTCTTATTGTCAGAGTTGAGCAACTCTATCCGTTACGAAGTGACACCATTGAAAAGCTCCTCGAAGCCGTACCCAAAAATGCGAAAATGTGCTGGGTCCAGGAAGAACCGGCCAATGGCGGAGCCTGGTCACATATTGCTCCGCAATTAAGAAAAATTTTTAATCGCGAGATCCATTATATCGGCCGCGCAGCTGCCGCCGCCACCGCGGTCGGCTCACATCGGTTGCACAATATCGACCAGAACCGGCTGATTGAAGAAGCGTTGGCCAAGTAATCTTG
>JBFFPW010000320.1:0-2668 GCA_041573815.1 Desulfuromonadales bacterium | reverse complement strand
GAGGCGACACGCACGATATGACCAACACAACACACGAAAACCAGAATCACAACCGCCGACTGATGCTGATCGGAGCTGTACTTTTTGTCATTTATTATGTTGCCGACTGCACTCTCGACAGCCTGATTTTTGGCGAAGAAAGTATCAGTGAACAACTCTTTTCGCCTTCACTGCATGAAGTGGCAATCCGGGTTCTCTCCGGGGCATTCCTGTTCGCTTTTTATTTTATCGCATCAATTCTTTTCAATAAAAACAAGAATTTACAGGCCACCCTTGCCAAGAAAACACAACAACTTCTCGTCAGCAACCGGGAGCTAGAAGCCTACAATTATGCTCTTTCACACGAACTCGGAACATCGTTGACCCGCATCATTGTCGCCAAGGAAATAATGCAGAAGAAAAGCACTAAGTGTGCGGCCAGCTTGTGCAGCGGATTTCTCGACCACATCAACACGGGCTGCGATAAACTCTCGAAACAGATTGACAGCATGCTTCTCTTCTCGGAAGCAAACCGGTCAGAAATTGACCGCAAACCTGTCAGCATTCACAACATGGCCCGTGAAATCGCAATGGAAATAGCGGCATATTCCAAAGGTGAAGCTCTTGATATCCAGATTGACAACAAACTGGAGACGGAATGTGATCCGCAACTTGTTCACATTGCCCTGAAAAATCTGATCGACAACGCCGTCAAGTTCCGGTCCCCAGATCGACATGGTGAAATCGAAATCGGTATGGAAAACCAGGCTGGCGTGCCGATCTATTATATTCGCGATAACGGTCTCGGCTTTGATCCGGCCGATGCTGAGCGCCTGTTCCGTCCGTTCGAGCGTCTGCCGAACAGTAAACATCTTCCCGGTACAGGTGTCGGCCTGGCGACAGCCAGCGCAATTATTGAACGCCATGGTGGAAAGCTCTGGGCGGAAGGAGCGATCGACAACGGAGCAACCTTCTATTTCACCCTAGACTCCTCGACTGCCCACTAATTCATGCCCTGCAAAAAAATGTACTGAATCCCCTTGTCTTCAATATGCAAAGGCACTAACATATGGGCTCCTTTGTCCCGGCAATGCCGGTTGGCAAATGACATTTATCAAGGAGCTTTTCATGATTTTTAAAGACATAGCCCTGCAAGTTCCCAACATCCTGTTACCGAAACAAGGAACTGACCTTGCCAAATGGGCCATTATTGCCTGCGATCAATACACCTCTGAACCGGAGTACTGGGATAAAGCTCGGGCCATCGCCGGCGACGCGCCATCAACCCTGAATATTATTTTTCCGGAAGTCTATCTCGAAGATGCTGATTCGGAAGAGAGGATCGCTGCCATCAACCAGGCGATGCAGGACTACCTTGATCAAGGCGTCCTCGAAGAGCAGCGAGAAGGGTTTATCCTGGTTGATCGCAAAACTTCGGAAGTTGAAACGCGTAAAGGACTGATGGTGGCTCTCGACCTCGACCAATATGACTTCTCTGAGGGAGCAACGACCCTGATACGCGCCACTGAAGGAACAATCGTCGACCGGCTGCCGCCCCGCATCCGGGTTCGCGAAAACGCGCCGATCGAACTGCCGCATATCATGGTGCTGATCGACGATCCGGAGCGGACCGTCATTGAACCACTTTTCGAAAAAGAACTGCCGGTGGCTTACGATGTTCCGCTGATGTTGAACGGTGGTCATATTAAAGGGTGGCACGTCAACTCCAGGGACGCCGTCGAACAGGTCAAGAACGCACTGACAAGCCTGGCCGATCCGGAGCATTTTGCCAGGCGCTACAATGTTCAGGACAAACCGGTTGTCCTTTACGCCATGGGCGACGGCAACCATTCCTTCGCCACCGCCAAGGCAATATGGGAAGAGTTGAAGAAAAGCGCTACCGATAAAGAAGCGATCATGAACCACCCGGCCCGTTTCGCCCTGGTCGAGTTGGTCAACATCCATGATCCCGGTCTCGAGTTTGAAGCGATTTATCGGGTCGTTTTTGACGTTGATTCGGAAAACCTGTTGACCAGTATGGGCGAATTCTGCGCCAGACAGGATGCAACCGTCACCCTGCACCGCTGCGCCGACCAGGTCGAACTGGCGGCCCGCCAGGCATGTGAAACGGCCGACAACAGACATTTGATTCCGTTTGTCGATGCCACCGGCCCCGGCCTTATCGTTGTTGAAAACCCGGCGTTCCACCTGACCGTCGCCACCCTGCAGGCCTTTCTCGATGACTATCTTGAAAAGAATACCGAAGCACGAATCGACTATATCCATGGCGATGAACCGGTGACCCGCCTCGGCAGTCAGCCTGGCAACATCGGCTTCTTTCTGCCATCGATCTCCAAGCACGACCTGTTCAAGACCATCATTCTTGACGGCGCCCTGCCACGCAAAACCTTCTCAATGGGTGAAGCGGATGAAAAACGTTTTTATCTCGAATGCCGAAAAATCATCTAGGCTGGTTACATATATCGGATCAAAGCCCCAGATTTGTTTTCAACTAAATCGGGGGCTTCTTTTTGCTAAAATCAGCACACTTCGCTATATGCACTCTTCATGCTAGGATAATGCCCTATAACTCTATTCACCGGAGAGAGAATCATGACCGAAAAAAAAGGACCGCCCTCCTGCTCCAGCTGCAGCTACGTCTGGGAAAAAACCGGGGCGACCAACTGCT
>JBFFPW010000319.1:0-2686 GCA_041573815.1 Desulfuromonadales bacterium | reverse complement strand
GCCATAACCTTGTAGCGACGTTCCATCTCCCGAACGGCCCAAGCCAGAGCAAGAACCGCTTTTTTCGGGTTGGTAACAACTGGCAACAGCAGGTGCGGAATCCCTTCATAGATCGAGAGTTCCAGCATTTTCGGATCGATCATGATCAGCCGTACATCCTCGGGCGAGGCGCGATAAAGCAGCGAGAGGATCATGGTGTTGATCGATACTGATTTACCACTGCCGGTCGAGCCGGCGACCAGCAGGTGCGGCATTTTGACCAGATCAGAAACGACGGTGTGGCCGAAAATATCTTTACCGAGTGCCATTGGCAGGCGGCTGCGTGAACTCTGAAATTCGTTCGACTGGAAAATGTCTTTCAGGTAGACTGTTTCGCGGTCTTTATTCGGGATCTCGATGCCGACGACACCGCGACCCGGGATCGGTGCGACGATACGAATCGACAGGGCCGACAAGGCCATGGTGAGATCATCTGACAGGCCAGCGATCTTGTTGACCTTGACTCCCGGTGCCGGCAGAAATTCGTACATGGTGACGACCGGTCCCGGCTTGACTTCAACCACCTCACCATCGACGCCGAAATCTTTCAACTTCTTCTCAAGGATGCGGGCGTTCATCGTCAGGGCATCCTTGTCGACCGGCTTGGGTGCTTCACCCTCATGGTCAAGCAGCGAAAGTTGTGGCATGTGATACGTGCCGGTCGGCTCGAGGAAATCGAATGTCTCCTGTCCTTCAATATCTTTTTTTGACTTTTTCTTGACTGTGACCTTTGGGGGGGCTTTTTTCATCGGTTCCGGCGGTGTTACCTTGAGTGCCGTGTCTATTTTAAGACCTTTTTCCTTTGCCTTCTGCAGTTTACGCGCGGCCCGCGCTTCCCGACGCTTTTCCAGGAACTCGGCCAGCCGGGCCAGGACACCCTCGAGGAAGAGGACCATTGAGAATCGGGCGACCAGCATCACGGCGACCAGCAGAAAGACCAGCAGGAAAATAGTGGCGCCAGAAGTGTTGAGGTATTTTTCGAGAACTCCGCCAACAATCGAACCGACGGCGCCGCCGGAGCGAAGGATTTTTTCGCCGAGAAAATTGAAGGCACTGATGTGCAGATGAAACAGGCCATCGAGCGAGAGCAGCAACAGGATAAATGCGCCGACCTTGTATGGCCGGACATGCAGGTCGCGGAACTTGAGCAGTTTCCAGGCAAACATCAAAAAGGCGCAGGGCACCAGCAGGATCGGCAGGCCGAATCCCTGGTAGAGTAGATCGGTCAGGTGTGAGCCGATAATACCGCCGAAATTGGAAATTTTATCCGGATGCAGGTTGTTGTTGAAAGAGGGGTCACTACTGTTAAAGGAGAGCAGGCAGAGCATCAGGTAAATGCCGACTGCCAGCCAGAAGACACCGATGATCTCCTTCTTCAGGTGCTCACGAAAAAGTGGTTTCTTTTCCTGTTTGCTCATTAAACCGTCGTCTTAAGTAAAAGAAAGGGTTAAAAACAGCGCGCCGACTGCCCAGCAGTAAAGAGCAAAAAAGTAAAGACGCTTGCGCCGTATTATCGCTAAAAGAAAGTGGATTGACAAGAGGCCGATCACTAATGATGCCCCGGTGCCGACAATGTAGTTGGTCAACTGGCCACTCGAGACCTTTTGCAGATCGTCCAGTGACAGCAGCGTTGCGCCAAAAATAGCTGGCATTGCCAGCAGAAAAGAAAAGCGCGCTGCGGTTTCACCATCAATGCCTCGCAACAGCAGGCAGGCGATGGTTGAGCCGGACCGGGAGATGCCGGGGATGATCGCCAGGCCTTGGGCGACGCCGGTGATCAGGGCATCGACATAGCCGATCTCTTTTTTGCCTTCGTCCTTACGCAACCGTTCACTGATAAAAAGAATAGCTCCGGTTACGAGCAACATCACCGCGACGACCGGGATATTGTGAAACAGGCCAGTGGCGAAATCCTTGCCGGTCAGGCCGATGATGGCGGTCGGTACGGAGCCGGCGATCAGTAGAAGCAGCATCTTGCGATGTCGTATGGCTTCTTCGTCTTTCCGGAATGGCGCTGTTGCCAGATCGCGGATATCTCTCCAGAAGTAGATCATGACGGCGATCATGGTGCCGACATGCAGCAGTACATCGAACAGAACTCCGGGCTGGGAAAAGTTGCTGATCATGCTTTGGGCCAGCGCCAGATGGCCGGAAGATGAAACTGGCAGAAATTCAGTGGCGCCCTGAAGGGCCCCTAATGCTATTGCTTGTTCAAGTGTCATCGCTTGTTACTAAAGCTCCAGTATAACCGGCAGAATCATCGGTCGTCTTTCAATGCTGCGATTAAAAAAACGTCGCAGGGTTTTTCGCACTTCAACCCGCAACTCTTCCCAGTCGCCCAAGGTCTCCAGGTTGTGTTCCTGAATCATGTCGATAACCGCTTGGCGGGCCTGTTCGAGAAAGTCGTGATGTTCTTCCTCGATCAGAAATCCGCGGGTCATCAACTCCGGGCCGTAGATAATTTTTCCGCTCTTCTGATTGAGTGCCAGCAAGACGACAACCATGCCGTGATGGGCCAGGTGGCTCCGGTCGCGTAATTCCATGAATCCTACGTCGCCAACGCCTTTGCCGTCTACAAAAATCCGTCCCGATTCAAATCTTTCGCCGACGGCCGCTTTTTCTGCTGAAAGAATTAATGGCAATCCGT
>JBFFPW010000318.1:0-2692 GCA_041573815.1 Desulfuromonadales bacterium | reverse complement strand
TCAGATCGAGGTACTCCGCATGCCAGTCCTCCTCGGTCGCTTCTTTTGTTTCAGGGGCGAACTCACGGGTGACCGTGCAACCGCGCAGTTCAACACCTTTTTGCTTGAACGTGGCAGCAATACGGGGGACAAAGGTTTCGGCGATATCCTTGTGGATCAGCAGCGTCTCCATCGAGTTGCAGACGCCTGGTCTTTGCACTTTAGCGTTGATGCAGATCGCTTCAGCCATGTCAAAATCGGCTGACGAGTCGATAAAGGTATGACAAACCCCTTTATAATGTTTGATGACCGGGATGCGTGAATTCTCGCTGACGAAACGGATCAGGCCTTCGCCGCCGCGCGGAATAATGACGTCGATAAAATCTTCCTGCTCCAGCAGGATATTGACCGCATTGCGGTCGGTCGTTGTAATGACCTGAACAATGGCCTTCGGCAGACTCATTTTTTCAAGCTGTTGCTGGAGAATCTTACCGATGGCGCTGTTGGAATGGATCGCTTCCGAGCCACCCCGCAGTACAACGGCATTGCCACTCTTCAGGCAGAGCCCGGCGGCGTCGGCTGTGACATTTGGCCGTGATTCATAGATGATGCCGATGACACCGAGCGGAATCCGCATACGACCGACTTCAATGCCGCTCGGTCGGCGCCACATGCCGGTCAGTTCACCGACCGGGTCAGGCAGCTCTGCCACTTCACGCAGGCCATCGGCCATCGACTTGATCCGTTCCTCATCGAGAACCAGGCGATCAATCATGGCTGCCGAAAGACCCCGTTCGTGGGCGGCAGCAATGTCCTTGTCATTTTCAGCGATCAGGCTGGCGCTGTCGGCTTCAAGCGCAGCGGCCATTTCTAGAAGAAGGTTGTTCTTGACCGTCGTCGAAAGCGTGGCCAGCACATGGGATGCGTCTCTGGCCTGACTCGCCAATTCCTTGATTTCGTTTTCGATACTGCTCATGTCTCCTCCAGTGGTGAGCCGGGTCAATTGTTTAAGACCAGATTGTCCCGGTGAACAATTTCATCACTATACTTGTAACCCAGGATTTTTTCGATTTCGGTCGTCTTGACCCCTTTAATCCGCTCCAGCTCAGCTTGTGAGTAGTTGGTGACACCCTTGGCCAGTTCATTCCCTTCGAGATCGCAAATTCTCACCGCGTCGCCACGGTCAAATACCCCCTCGATTGATGAAATGCCGGAAGGGAGCAGGCTTTTGCCCCGTTCAATCAGTGCCTTACAGGCGCCGCTATCAAGCAGTAACTTGCCGCGTGGTTTCTTGGTGAAAGCGATCCAGTGCTTGCGCGCCGTCATCCGGTTGCTGGCCGGGAGAAAATAGGTGCCGATCTCTTCGCCGTCGAGCAGGCGGGAGAGGACTTTGTCGCTGCGGCCGTTGACGATAGCGACACCCACACCATAAAGAGTTGCCCGTTTGGCAGCCTTGATCTTGGAGACCATACCGCCGGTACCGATCGTGGTGATCGCTTCACCGGCCATCGCCTCGATAGATTCATCGACCCGTTCGACCAGTGGAATCAGTCTGGCGTCTTTATTGTTGTGCGGGTTGCTGTCATAAAGACCATCGACATCCGACATGATTACCAGCAGGCTCGCCTCGACCAGATTGGTCGTCATGGCCGAGAGGTTGTCGTTATCGCCAAAGCGGATTTCATCGACGACGACCGAGTCATTTTCATTCACCACAGCGATAACCCCATGTTCAAGCAGGGTCATCAGGGTGTTCCGGGCGTTGAGGAAGCGGCGCCGGTTGGCGAGATCGTCTCGGGTCAGCAGGATTTGGCCAACTGTTTTACCGCGCTGACGAAAGGCATCTTTGTAGGTGCGCATCAGACGACTCTGGCCAATGGCGGCTGCGGCCTGTTGCAACGGGATGGTTTCCGGACGGCCACTGATGCCGAGGTCACCCTTGCCGGCGGCAACAGCACCGGAGGAGACGATGACAACTTCACAGCCTCTTTCGTAGAGCCGGATGACATCATCGCACAGCGACTGGATCAGTTCCGTGTCAAGACCACCGTTGCCGGTAATGACACCACTGCCGATTTTGATGACGATCCGCTTGACATGTTTTAAAAGTTCTTTGCGCATTATTTGAAAATCACATGTAAATTAAACGGGTTAAAGAAACATCTTACCGTTCGATAAAATCACTTGTCAAGGAAGCTCGCTCGCTTCATTGGCGCTTCGTTCCTGTCTTAATGTCGCCAGTTCCGAGCCGATCCGGTTAATCAGTTCTTTCAATCCATCCTTGCTGACTGCCGAAACCGAATAGACCGGATAGCCGAGTTTTTCGAAATGCTTTCTTGCATCCTCTTCGGCCTCCCGAACGTCAGTCACGTCCATTTTGGTCAGAACGACAATCTGTCTTTTCTTCGCCAACTCGGGGTTGTGCTGCTCAAGCTCCCGGTTGATCATGTCGAAGTTTTCAAACGGGTCGCCCTCTTGCAAACCGGAAAGATCGACCAAATGCATAAACAGGTCGGTCCGTTCGACATGACGCAGAAAGCGGGTGCCGAGTCCCTGACCGTCGCTTGCTCCTTCGATCAGCCCCGGGATATCAGCAACGACGAAGCTTTGATAGTCGCCGTAGCGGACCAGTCCGAGATTTGGCACCAGGGTGGTGAACGGGTAGTCTGCTATTTTCGGTTTGGCGGCTGATATCGAACTGATCAGGGTTGAT
>JBFFPW010000317.1:0-2709 GCA_041573815.1 Desulfuromonadales bacterium | reverse complement strand
GTGCTCTTCATCTCCGACTGTGAATGGTTGGCCCCGCGCGCCGGCTGTGATTACGAGTGGAGCCCGGGCAATCTGAGGGCGGTACCGCCGACCTTCGCCGATAAGGAGTTGACCAAGCTGTTTATTGAGCAGGTCGATCGTATCAACAAGGTTGAAAATGTCATGCTGCTCGGCTCCTGTTACCGCATCGATACCGTCGATCAGGCGCTGATCAAAGAGAAAAAGCGCTACAATCGCAAGGTCTTCGTTCACCCCCCGAAAGCCATCGATCGGCGGGGCATGCTCGATATCTACATGGACCAGATGCCGAACCTCGAAGAGGGGATCGACCGCGACCTGCTGGCCGAAAATGCCGAAGGCTATGTCGGTTGGGATATCGAATCCCTCTGCAAGCGGGCAACCGTCAATGCTATCAAGGCAGATGCCGATATCGTTACCCAGGCGCATTTCGAAAAGGCTCTGAAAGAAGTGCGGCAGTTTTTAACACCGGATATGACGGAGAAATATTGGGTCATCAGGGATACCGATTGCCCGCATCATTACGAATTTTAGAGTTTCAACCAAAATCTTTTTGCCACTAAGGCGCCAAGGACACCAATAAGTTCTGGTGCCATTTAAATGAAAAAAGTCTGGTGATTGTTTTTGATTAGAAATTTAAGTTCTTAATCTAAAAAGCTTTTATCTTTTAAGCCTTCCTTGGTGCTCTTGGTGTCTTGGTGGCTGCTCAGGTTTTATGATCGACGCACCCGAAATATTCTCTCGTATCTACGAACAACACGGTCATCGCTGTCCGATGAGCACCCTCGGTGGTCGGCTCGGCTTGGCGGTGCTGGCGTTGGACTCTTTCAGTAAACAAGGGCTGCGGGCGATCTATCATTCCCGCACCTGCGCCCTGGACGGTATTGCTCTCACCACCGGTTGTTGCGAAGAGCAGGGGAGTATGACTGTCACCACCGAAGGCCGGCATGTCCTCGAACTCTTTACGGCTGATGGCCAGGTCGCCGAACTCAGCCTGACTGATAACGCCATGCAGATTGCCGGGGATTATCGTCGCCTCTGCCACGAACTGGAACAGGGTTGGGATCAGCTTGATGATGCAGAGCGAAGTGACCGTGATCAGCGGCGCGAGGCAGCTCTTGACACGGCTCTTCCTGGGTTGTGGAATGCCCCGATGGCTGACCTGATGACCATCCGAACCGGTCTCCTGACTGGAGATGCTAATGCCTGATGTCCTGATGCAGATCCTCGGTGTCGTCTGGGAAGAGATTACCCGCATGTGGTGGTTCTTCCTGCTGTCGATTGTTCTTGTCGGTGTCATCAAGGGCTATAAACTTGACCTCAAAATACGTGATTCGGTGAATCGTGCCGGGCTGATGGGTATTGTCATCGCAGTCGGAGTCGGTATGGTTTCACCGCTCTGCGCTTGTGGTATCCTGCCGATTGCCATCTCTTTGGCCATGGTCGGTACGCCGCTGGCGCCGTTGCTGGCGCTGTTGGCGACATCTCCGATCATGGGGCCTGATGCCTTGTTGCTGACCTGGCGAGGCCTGGGGGCCGACTGGGCTGTTATGAAACTGGTCGGCGCCGGTTTTGTAGGACTCGGGACCGGGCTGTTGACTCAATTTCTGGTTGCAAAGGGATATCTTGGCGGTGACCTTTTAAGGCTCAAGCCGGTTTACAATGACGAGGGCAATCTGGCCCCGGCGGCGACCATTGGCGCGCAAGCCGGGATGCACATCAAAACCATGTCGATTACACCGCGGGACAACAAGCTCCGTTTCATCTTCGACCGGAGTCTCGATGCCGGGCTTTTCGTCGGGAAATTCCTGTTGTTGGCTATTGTCATCGAGGCAATCATTGTTACCTTGGTTCCGATGTCATGGATTGTGTTCCTGGTCGGACAGGAGAATTTTGTTTCAATCTTTATGGCGGCAGTTATTGGCCTGCCATTGCCGGTGAATCAGATCCCGGCTATCCCGATTCTGGCCGGACTGTTGCAACGTGGTATTGATCATGGAGCGGCGCTGACGTTTTTGATGGCCGGCCCGGTTTCAAGTTTGCCGGCAATGATAGCGCTGACCGGCATGTTTCGGCCGCGGGTCGTTCTGGTTTTTCTTGCGACTACTTTGGGATTGTCAATGCTGCTTGGGTGGGGATATCAACTGTTCTTTTGATGAAGTTCTGCCCTTTGCAGTCGCTGTGCTGACGGCATTTTGCCAAGTTGGTTGAAATTTGCGCCGAAGCAGGTAGATTTAATGGATGTATTTGAGTTGTGAAGCTCTTTTTTATGCAATTGAATTTTATCATTCATATTTAAATAAAGTGTTTGCTATTTAATCTTTGCATCAGGGCTAATCTGGTGAAAAGGAGAACTGAAATGTTGAAAAAGTCATTATCTTTAGGGTTAGGGTTGGTCCTGCTGGCCGGTACATCGTTCGCTGCTGACTTCACCGATATCTCCGAATCGGCCGGTGTGGCGGATGAGGGTTTGGGTAAAGGTGTTGCTTTCGCCGATGTCAACAACGACGGTCTGGCGGATCTTTATGTCTCCAACAAGGGCGGCGCCAACAAGCTGTTCTTGAACAACGGCAACGGTCGCTTTGAAGATATCACCGCCACTGCCGGCGCCGGTATCGACTATCCCGGTTTCGCCATGGGGTCGGTGTTTGGTGACTACAACAACGATGGCAACGTCGACCTCTACATCGC
>JBFFPW010000316.1:0-2711 GCA_041573815.1 Desulfuromonadales bacterium | reverse complement strand
GTGCTGATTTTTGCTATCTTTAGCTCAACACGACTCCTGCGACGCAGACCGAGACCGGACAGACCTTGGTGGTCTGTTTTGTGGTGGTTTTGGATGTGATCGTCGTTATCGCGTTCATGGTGGGTGATTTTGGCTTTATAGGATTATGAAGTCAAGTACTTTAATCTGATTTTGCTGGTATTATTAATGCATTCCCGCGTATACTCCGGCTCCGATTTTATTAAGGAGAAGATCCGATGTCTGTAAATGGCAAATTCAGTACGTTGAAAATTGATAAGGTTGACGACAAGGGCGCCTGGATCAAGGCTGGCAAAGAGACCATTCTGCTGCCCCAGAAAGAAGTCCCGTTCGGCACCAAGGCAGGCGATCAATTCAACCTTTTTGTCTATAAGGACAGTAGTGACCGGCTGGTAGCGACTCGCAAGAAGCCAAAAGCGCAGGTTGGTGATTTCAGCCGTATGCAGGTTACGCAAATCGGCAAACCGGGAGCCTTTCTCGACTGGGGTCTGGAAAAAGACCTGTTGGTACCGTTCAAGGAACAGTTTGAGCTCATGAAGGAAGAGCGATGGTACATGGTGAAAGTCTGCCTTGACACCGAAGGAAGAGTCGTCGCAACCTCGCAAATTGAAAAATGCCTTGAAACGGAGCATATTGATCTGAAAGAGGATGACGAGGTCGATCTCCTGATTTGGCAACATACTCCTCTCGGCTGCAAAGTCATTATCAACAACCTTTACAGCGGATTGCTCTATAAGGATGATGCGCCGGAACATCTTCAGGTCGGGGACCGGATCAAGGGCTTTGTCAAGCGGATCCGCAAGGACAAGAAGATCGATGTCGTGCGCCGCAAGGGTGGTGCCGTCGATATTGTTGAGGCCAAAGACACTCTGCTGCAAGCTCTGGAGGCGGTCGGTTTCTTGCCGCTGAACGACAAGAGTTCACCCGAAGAGATCAAGGCGATGGTCGGCATGAGCAAAAAAGCCTTCAAGAAGGCGGTCGGTGGCCTGTATAAAAGAAGACATATCGAGATGGTCGGCAACGGGATTCGCTTGTTAAAAAAATAACAGGAAAATCGTCAAGCCAGGAGGCTGCTTTCTGACTTGACGATTTTGTATGACAGGAAATTTTAGAGAAGCTTCCCGGGGTCGGAAAATTCCATCCCAAAAGCCTCTGCCACTCCGGCACAGGTGACTTCACCCTTGACAACATTGAGTCCATCACAAATTCCGGCGTTGGCCCGGGCCGCAGTTTGCCAACCCTTGTCGGCAATTTCGACGGCGTAGGGCAGCGTTGCATTGGTCAGGGCAATCGTCGACGTCAGTGGCACTGCCCCCGGCATATTGCTGACACAGTAATGAACGATGCCGTTGACATCGTAAATCGGGTCGGCATGGGTCGTTGGTTTCGATGTTTCAAAGCATCCACCCTGGTCGATGGCGACATCAACCAGTACTGTGCCCGGCTTCATAGTCGCCAGCATGCTGCGGGTCACGAGCTTTGGTGCCTTGGCACCGTGGAGCAAAACCGCGCCGATCACCGCATCGGCTTCCTGGATCAATTCCCGGATCGTCGCCGGTGATGACATCAACGGAAAACAGTTTTTCGGCATAATCTCGTCGAGATGGCGCAGTCGATCGAGGTTGGTATCGAGCAGATAGACTTTGGCGCCGAGCCCACAGGCCATCCGCGCCGCTTCGGTTCCGACAACGCCGGCCCCCAGAACCAGAACTGTTGCCGGCTGTACGCCAGGGACACCACCCATCAACATGCCTCGTCCGCCTTGCGAACGTTCCAGGTACTTGGCCGCCTCCTGCGCTGCCATTCTTCCGGCAACTTCACTCATCGGTGTCAGCAACGGCAGGGTGCCATGTTTGTCGGTGATCGTTTCATAAGCGATGCAGACCGCGCCTTGTTTGATCATCGCCTGGGTCAGCTCTTCCGAGGCCGCAAAGTGGAAGTAGGTGAAGACGATCTGTCCGGGGCGGATCAGATCAAACTCGGAAGGTTGTGGTTCCTTGACATGCATGACCATGTCGGAGCGTTGGAATATCTCATCCGGAGTAACGACAATTTCAGCTCCGGCGACAAGGTAGTCTTCGTTGCTGAATCCGCTCCCTTCGCCGGCACTGTTTTCGACGAGAACTTCATGGCCATGAGCTTTCATGACCTCCACTCCTGCCGGGGTCATGCAGACACGGTTTTCCTCAGTTTTGATTTCTTTGAGAATGCCGACAATCATAGATGTGCCCTCCTGTTTAATTCGTAATAGCTCAATGATAGCAGGTTTTTCGGGGAAAGTTGTGGTGAGGGGAATGAGCAAAGAGGGACACTTCCCGAGTTAGAGGGAAGTGTCCCTCTTTTTACATTAGGTCAAGATCAGAACCGTCGGGTTCCGGCCCGACAGCCGTGTTCATTTCTTTATTAAGCTATAAAGAAACGAACCAAAGAAACAGTTCTCCTGCGGAGGGCTTTTCTGATGCGGTTCTGGTTGCGTCTGTTGATCATTTCTACCTGGGAGTTCGCCTTGAGGCGAACACAATTCGTCCCTGTAGCGGTTGCGGTGAGTTGTCGATTGAGGTGGTGGGCTACTTGAGACCTCGTAAGGGATTTTAGGTAAGTCAAAAGCGAATAATGGATTCCCGATCAAGTCGGGAATGACAAGAATTTGAGCTCTCCCATTGCTCTTAACTGGAGTTATGCCAGCGCGCCCC
>JBFFPW010000315.1:0-2720 GCA_041573815.1 Desulfuromonadales bacterium | reverse complement strand
TATGGCGCCGTTATGCGGATCAGACCGAAGATCATGACAATTGCCGTTATCATCGCCGGTCTGTTGCCGATCATGTGGAGTCACGGCGCCGGGGCCGATGTCATGAAGCGGATCGCTGCGCCGATGGTCGGTGGTGTTGTGACTTCGGGCATCATGGAGTTGCTGGTCTTTCCGGTGATTTACTTCATGTGGCGTGGTTTGAAACTGAATAAGTCAAGAGTTCCCACTTCCGGGGATTAAACGTATGAACAGCTTGTTCATCAAAACATAAAAAGGAGTAGCGAAAATGAAAAAAATTATTCTGCTGACCGTACTGGCTGCTTTTGTCATGGCGCCGGCCTCATTGCTGGCGATGGACCATAGTAAAATGGATCACAGCAAGATGGACAAAAGCACTATGGACCATGGCAGCAAGAAGTCAATGGACCACAATGGGATGGATCACAAGGGCATGGACCATGGTGATATGGGTTCGCATGGCGATATGATGATGCTCGGATCCGAGGTCGTTGAAGGCGTCAAGGCACGCGTTCATATCAAGGATACCAGCGAAGCCATGGCCAAGATGGGCATGGACCATACGCATCATCTGATGGTCAGCTTCGTTAAAGACGGTAATGGCGCTGAAGGTAGCGCTATTGAAAAAGGTAAGGTTGCCGTTAAGGTGATCAACCCGGATGAAACCGAAAACAAGCCGGTGAAGATGATGGGTATGGACGGTGCTTTCGGTGCCGACCTGGTTCTGAAGGAGAAGGGAATGTACCATTTTTACATCGGCACCAAGCTTGAGGATGGCACCAAACGTCAATTTCATTTCCACACGGAAGTCAAATAACAACGCGTCTGTGATACAAAAAAAGGCTGCCGTACTGGCAGCCTTTTTTTATGTCTGGTGTTGTTCTCTAATCGCCGCTGGCCTGCCGTGCTGATTCCTGTTGAAGAAATTTGGTGATCTCCTCAGCCGGGCCTGGCTTATTGAAGTGGTAACCCTGGACAAAGTCACAGCCATGCACCTTGAGGAAACTGCGTTGGCGTTCGGTTTCAACCCCTTCGGCGACGACCTGCAATCCGAGATTGTGTGCCGTAGCGATGATCGAGCGAATGATCGCTGTGTCTTTCGAGTCGTTGGTTATCTCACTGACAAACGAGTGGTCAATGTTGAGCCTGCTTAAGGGCAGGTGCTGAATCTGCGCCAGAGATGAGAACCCGGAACCGAAGCTGTCGATCGCAATGTTGACCCCCAGGTTGGACAAGTCATACAGAACCGCTTTGATCTGATCAAAGTTCCCACGGACCGAGCCTTCGGTAATTTCCAGTTGCAGCAGTTTCGGATCGAGTTGTGAAGTTGCCAATGCGTCTTCGATGACATCAAACAAATCGAGTTGAGCCAGTTGTCGCTGCGAGAGGTTAACCGAAACCATGATTGGCGGCAGGCCCATGTCAAGCCACTTGCGGTTCTGTTCGCAGGCTGAGCGGATGACCCATTCGCCAATCGGCACGATCAAGCCTGTCTCTTCGGCGATGTCAAGAAATGCATCCGGGGCGAGTAAACCCTTTTGCGGATGCTCCCAGCGCAGAAGAGCTTCAACCCCTTGAACCTGACCGGTTTCAACAAGGGTCTGTTCCTGAAAACGCAGAGTAAACTGTTTTTTATCTATTGCCTGGCGCAGGCCTGTTTCCGTTTCGAGCCGGCGGAGCAGTTTCTGGTTCATCTCCTCGGAAAAGAACTGGTAGGCATTTCGGCCATGCTCTTTGGCCTGGTACATGGCCAGATCGGCATTCCTGATCAGCGTTTCTGCTTCCTCACCATCGTCCGGACAGAGGGCAATGCCGATACTGGTCGAGGTGAAAATCTCACGGTCCTTGATTTTAAACGGTGTTGTCAAAGAGTTGAGGATTTTTTGTGCCAGGTTGGAAACATCACTGATCCGCTTGATATTGGGCAACAGAACGACGAATTCATCGCCACCGAGACGGGCCACGGTATCTGTTTTACGGATGCAGTTTTGTAACCGTTCGGAGACTGCCACCAGTAATTGGTCGCCGGCCGAGTGACCGAGGCTGTCGTTGATGACTTTGAAATGGTCAAGGTCGAGGAACATGATGGCGAGGCTTTCCCGCTCGCGGTGCGCCCAGTCGAGGGCGTAATGCAGACGGTCATTCAGCAGCAGTCGATTCGGCAGGCCGGTCAGGCTGTCGTAATAAGCGAGTTTTTCAATCTCTTTTTCAGCCTGTTTGAGTTCTGTTATTGGAGAATGGGTGATGACAACCCGCTGCTGGTTGGAGCCGGTGAAGCGACTGACCCGGGCGAGAAACCACTGGGTTCTATTGTCAAGAGAACATGGGAACTCAAGTGAAAACTCAACCATGGTGCCGTCAAGAACGGCCCTGATGCCACGGCTGATCGCCTCGATTTCGTTGCCGACACCTTTCGATTCTTCACAGAGTTGCAGATAATTGTCCCCTTCGAGGGATCGATGTGGCGCCTGATAGTTCATCCTGGCAAATTCACGCCAGGCTTTGTTGACTGTCAGGATATTGCCGGTCTGGTCTAGGATCGCCACATGTTCCGGCATGGCATCGAGAATCTCCCGGGAAAAACCTTCTCCTTCGAACAGGGGACGGACATTATTCTTTTTAACCGCACGATCCTGCCAGAACTGCAGCAGGTAGGGAGTATTGTTTAATCCTCTTATTTGCAGATGGTGTACATCGTAGTC
>JBFFPW010000314.1:0-2736 GCA_041573815.1 Desulfuromonadales bacterium | reverse complement strand
GCACATCGTTCCCCTTAACACCCCTTGTTTATGTCCTGATTCTGGTGCACTGCATCATTCTGATGATCGGTGGCCACTACACTTACGCCGAAGTGCCACTGTTTGACTGGATCAGTGACAGCCTGAATCACGGGCGAAACAATTATGACAAAATTGGTCACTTGGCTCAGGGTTTTGTGCCGGCGCTGGTCGCCCGTGAACTTGTGATCCGGCTCAATGTTTTTAACAGCAAAAACTGGCGTAATTTTTTCATTGTCAGTTCCTGCCTCGGTTTCAGCGCATTTTATGAACTGATCGAGTGGTGGGTGGCCCTGCTCTCAGAACAGGCCGCAGACTCCTTTCTCGGCACCCAAGGGTACATTTGGGACACCCAGTCCGATATGTTCCTGGCTCTGGTTGGGGCGGTCCTGGCTCTTGCCGTGTTCGGCAAGATGCACGATCGGCAGATGCAGACCCTGAATGGACGGCTGGCCGCGGATTATGAACCCTGAATATCGCGTTAAAATAATCGGGCTTCTTGCCTTATTTGTTCTGGCTGCGCAAAATGCATCGGCCGTACAGTCACACGGAGGATCCGAAGGGCTTGTCTCTCACCAGATCGGCCATATCCTGTTTGCCATCGGTATGGGCTATCTGCTTTCGCGCATTTATTCGATGAAATTGCATGGAGGAGGGTGGCTAGAGTTTAAAGTCTTTCTTTGGCTGCTTCTGCTCTGGAATGTTATTACCTTTTCCGGGCACTGGATGGATGAGTACGTCTCCGCCGAAAATATTATCAGGCTTAACGGTATAATTGCTTATTTTGTTATCGAGGATCTGATGGGGCTGGTTTACTACATGAGCCGGCTTGACCATCTGGTGCTGGTTCCCTCCTTCTTCTTTTTGCTGCTGTCCCTGCGTAAATGGAGTGTGTCGCAATGAATGCGCCATGGGCTCCTGTCATTTTCCTTGATGTCGCCGGGTCTGTCATCATGGTTGTCATTTCTTTCTGGTGTGCCATTCTGGCAAGGCAGCAGGTCAGACAAAAACCGGATGATACCTTTCGGAATTATATTTTCCTTTTTACTTTAGCGATTGTTTTTTTTGCCATATCCCGTTCTTTCGGACACCTGGTCAAGCAGCTGTTGCTGCTGAACGGCATGCAGGATACCTGGCGGTCTTTATCCCCGTTCAGCGGTGCCGTCAACTCAACGACATTCGTTATCATCTTTGCCTTCGGTATCTCTTTCTACCGTTTCCAGAAAGTTCATGCCGAGATCGAGTATTACAAAAGCAATCTCGAGGAGATGATTGCTGATCGGACTGAACAACTCGAGTCATCGAAAAATACCCTCGAAAATATTCTGAACAACTCCAATCCGATTAATATCACAAGTGTCGATTTTGACCTGGTGCAGGCCAATGCGGCATATTATTCCTATTGGCCGCGCGGGGGCGAGACTTCGGCGCTTGAGAAATGCTACGAATCGCGGCCGGGGGAACATTGCCATACCGACCAGTGCCCACTGCAGCTGATTGTTGGAGGACATGAGGAAGTAGTCCAGGAGGTTGTTAAAGATATTAATGGCGAGTTGCTGGACTTTATTACCACCGCCAGACCTTTCCGCGATGTTGATGGCAAGTTGATCGGCATGGTGGAAAGTTTCCAGGATATCACCTTGCGTAAACAGGCTGAGCGGACCCTGGTTGAGATGGACAAGATGAAGAGTGAATTGATTTCTACGGCCGCTCACGAACTCAATACTCCTATGAGTACGATCATGGGTTATGCTGAGTTTTTACGAGATCCTGAACTTTTTGGCGGATTTTCTGATGCGCAGAAACAGGATTTTCTCAACGAAATTTACGATCGTGGAGAAGCTCTGAATCGCATTATCAATGATCTCCTCGATATCAACCGTATTGAGAGCGGCAACCCCTTGCCACTGAATCTGCAGGACGTCAATCTTCCGGAGCTTCTCAGTAAAAAAGTCCGATTGTTCCTGCCCGGTGATTCACGACATGTCATCCGGCTTGAACTGCCTTCATCGATTGATCATCCGATTGTTCTCATTGATCGCCATCGGCTTAACCAGGTGCTCGATAATCTCCTGAACAATGCTGTGAAATATTCACCTGATGGTGAGGAGGTTGTTCTGCAAGGGCGAGAAGTGGATGAAGGGTGGGAGATTCGGATTGAGGACCAGGGGGTCGGAATGACGGCTGAGCAGGTTGATCGCATCTTCGATAAATTTTATCGGGCTGATTCCTCCGACACCGCCATCGGCGGACTGGGATTGGGGATGAGTATTGCCAAGCAGGGCATTGAGGCTCATGGCGGCAAAATCTGGGTCGAGAGTGCCGTGGCCCAGGGAACGAAAGTTATATTTACGTTGCCGAGGAATGGCCAGAAGTTGAAAGGTAGCGGAAAAGAATGATTGATTTGTTGTTTTGTCTCAAATTGTAGGACTCCTGAGGCAATTTAACGCAGAGGTGGAGAGATGGTGAGTCGTCGAGAAAGACATGCCTCCCACTCCCCGTTGAGGGAGAAGGTTGGGGTGAGCGGCATCTAAAGTCTGTCATTCCCGACCTGATCGCCGGCGAATGCCCCAAGAACCGCTTCATCACTACACCCAACGGAGCCCCGGGGTTGAACTACCTGTGCGCCGGATTCAAACACTTTTTCCATCATGTTGATTTCCCTATGAAGATCATGGCCGGCCTGATTCGCCGCCAACGGCCGGCACAGGAGGTGAT
>JBFFPW010000313.1:0-2739 GCA_041573815.1 Desulfuromonadales bacterium | reverse complement strand
TGGCGGTTCGATCATCCTCGGTTGGGCCGAGCCCGCCCGTCGCAATGACTACATCGTTGCTTCCTGCCAGGCGCTGCAGTGCTTCGATAATATCAGCTTCGCGGTCGCCAATGGTGCTCGCTTCTCGCACCGGCAATGCGCACTCCAGCAGAGCCCGGCTGATAGCCGCTGTGTTGGTGTCACTCAGATCACCGTTTAAGAGTTCATCGCCTATAGTGAGGATTGCTATCTTCATGATCCCGGTGCTGCTTTGTTATGGCGTCAGGTTGAAGAACCAAAGTGTCAGACGTAGCGCGATGGCCGCGTAAACACCTGCGGCGAAGTCATCGAGGACCACACCAACGCCGTGCTTAAGGTTTTTGTCAAACCATCCAGCAGGTGGCGGCTTGACAATGTCGAAGAGCCGGAACCAGAAAAAGCCGATAATTGCGGCTTGCCAGCTCCAGGGCAAAAAAGCAACAGTGACCAGGTAGCCGATCAGTTCATCGATGACGATGCGGCCGTCATCGGCGACACCGTAGATCTGGCCGGCGGCGTCGGCAACCCAGAAGCTCAGGAAAAGCAAGGCCAGCAGGGAGACAAGAGACAACCACCAGGGCCAGGCGCTGGTCAGGTAGAAGATAGGGATCCCCGCCAGGGTGCCGACCGTGCCCGAAGCAAAGGGAGCGTAGCCGAGGCCGGCGTTGCTGGAGAGAAAGAGAATCAGTTTGCGCACTTAGTCCTCCAGGCCGAACTGGCGATTGGCTTGTTCTGTAATGATCCGGTAGACGTCCGGCAGCGATCGTTTGGTATTTTGGGACAAGGCCTCACAGCTTGCATGTTCCGGGGTGATTCTCAGCAAGTCTTTGTCCCGGTAAATTAACTTCACATTGGCAACGCCAATAGAGGTTTTCAAACTTGCCGACTCTCGACGTAATTTTAAACGACGAGTTTCATGCATGCGGACACCGATGGCGCTGCTTTCGCACAGAATGAACTCGGCTAAGCGATTCGCATCCTGGGGTCGGCAGATGACAGTGAGTCGCATTCCCGGACGGTTTTTTTTCATCTGCAGTGGAGTCAGACCAGCGTCGAGAGCTCCTTCGATGAGAAGGCGCTCGAGTAATGAGCCCAGCCACTCCGGGGTCGAATCGTCGATGTGAGTTTCAATCACTGTAACTGAGTCGTGTTCAAAACCATCCGACGGACTTTTGCCGCCGATGATTCCCCGCAGTAGATTCGGACGGTCCTCAAGGTCCCAGCCGCCCACCCCGTAACCTGTGCGTTCTACTGTAAACTCCGGCAGAACCCCAAATTGAGAGATCTCCGCAGCGATGGCCGCTCCCGTCGGGGTGACCAACTCCCGGTCGCTGTCAGCGTCGCGAACAGGCTTTCCCCGGAGAATCTGCAAGGTTGCAGGAGCGGGCAACGGCATGGCTCCGTGAGAGCCGCGGATCATACCCGTGGAAAGGGGCAGGGGGGCGCAGATCACCTCGTCGATTTCCAGTAAATACAGGCCTATGGCGCTGCCGACGATATCGACGATGGCGTCGACTGCTCCGACCTCGTGGAAGTGAACTTCATTCAAATCGACTTGATGAACTTTCGCCTCAGCCTCACCAAGCCGCCTGAAGATATTGCGAGAGCGGTCGCGTACCGATTTGGAAAGGGTGCTCGCTGAGAGCATATCGTCGATCTGGGCCCAGGTTCTTGCGGGCTGCTTTGAACCGCAGCGAACCTCAACGCGCGTACCGCCGATTGAGTGCCTTCTTTCGCAGCGTTGTTTGAGCGCGTAGTCGGAGACAGGCAGTTTTGCCAACTCCGTTTCGATGTCTTTGAGGTCAACGCCAAGATCAACCAGAAGGCCGAGCATCATGTCGCCGGAAATGCCGGAAAATGTATCGAGGTAAAGGACCTTCATGACGGCCGCTTCCGGTTTATTCGGGTGGCGGCAAAGGCCGCTCCGAAACCGTTGTCAATGTTGACAACCGTAATGCCGCCAGCACATGAATTCAACATGCCGAGTAACGCCGAAATACCGTTAAAAGAAGCACCATAGCCGACCGAGGTAGGCACGGCAATCACCGGAACATCAACCAGGCCTCCGACCACCGAAGGCAGCGCACCTTCCATGCCTGCGACAACGATAATCACTGAGGCGTCTCGCAGCGCATCGGTGTGTGCGAGCAGACGGTGGATGCCTGCGACACCGACATCGACAAGTTCTTCGACCTGATTGTTAAATATGCGAGCGGTGACAGCGGCTTCACGGGCGACCGGAAGATCAGAAGTGCCGGCGCAGATCACCAGGACTTTTCCGCGGCCCATATCCTCGAGCGGCTGCTGTTCAAGAGCGAAGGTACGGGCGGATGCGTTGTAGATCCCTTCAGGGTGGTCTTTTGACAGAAGGGAAGCCTTTTCACTGGAAATCCGGGTGACCAGAATATTGTCACCGTGGACTTTCATTCGATTGACAATATTGAGGATCTGCTCAGCGGTTTTGGCTTCGCCGAGAACCACCTCCGGGACACCTTGCCGTAAGGCCCTATGGTGGTCGATCAGGGCTTCTCCGGCATTTTCAAAGGGGAGATCACGCAATTTCTGCATGGCCTGTTCAACGTCCAGTTTGCCACTTTTGACTCCTTGAAGGAGCTGTTTGAGTTGTTCTGGTTGCATATAATGTCTCTCGGCAAATAAATTCCTGTGATTCAAATCGTTTACAGATTACCAGTGTTTGCTGAATTTGGGAAGAACGCTTCT
>JBFFPW010000312.1:0-2739 GCA_041573815.1 Desulfuromonadales bacterium | reverse complement strand
CGGTTGACGCCGAAGCTGCTGGTGTGGAAGATGGAGCCAAGGTGAAAATCAGTGCTGGCGATACAACGGTCACTATGCAAGCAAAAGTGACCGAGAGTGTCAACGCTGGTTTACTGTTTGCGCCTTATCATTTTTCCGCTGCGAATATTCAGGCCCTGATGCCTGGAGTTCAAAATCGGGTGCCGGTCACGATCAGCAAAGGTTGATCGCAAGAAGTCATGACTTCAGGGCATCCCGTATTTCGGGATGCCCTTTTTTGTTACAGGAGAAAACTATGTATCTCGTCGATTATCAGGAAAAAATTTCGTATTCCAATGAAAAGGCCAACAAGGTCGTGCTCGAAGAGACCGACCACTCCCGTTCGACTCTCTGGTGCCTGTTGCCTGGCCAGAGAATAGCGCCGCATATTCATGCCGGAGACCACGTCTGGAGCGTTTTTGAAGGAGAGGGGAATTATCTTTCTGAAGGGCTCGAACCGCAACCGATTGCACCTGGAACGATCCTTGTTGCCCCGGCGGGAGATTCACACGGCGTTGAGAACACCGGTGATATAGGTCTCGTCTTCTTAAGCATCTCTGCCGGTTAGACCTGTTGCGCCAGACTGCATCTCTGACACAAGGTCAATTATGACTGAATTCTTTTCCGTCTTTATTAATGTGGTCATGCCGGTTTTCGGCATTGTTGTTCTTGGCTACTTGTTGGGTGATCGTTTGCAACTGCAGGCTCAGACCCTGACCCGAGCGGCATACTTTGTTTTTGTTCCGGCGTTTATTTTTGATGCGATCAGCAAGGTCAGGGTTCCGCTCGACAATGTTTTAAAGATGTTTTTTTTTATCGCCCTGACCCACATTCTTGCCGCGCTGATCGCCGGTGGAGTTGGTCGTTTACTGGGGCGGTCGCGAGAGATGATTGCCGCATTTATCATGATTGCCGCATTTGGCAACGTTGGTAATTACGGCATTGCTGTCGTTCAGTTCCGGTTGGGCGATGCCGCTCTGGCTTCGGCGATTATCCATTCCGTAGCGATTACGGTAATCGCTTTTGTTATTTGTGTCAGCGCCGCCGGTTGGGCTCGCGGCGGCAGCCGCGGGGCATTGAGTGGTCTGGTCAGAACTCCGGCGCTCTGGGCTGTCATCCCGGCCCTGATTGTTTCCAATAACGATATTGCCATGCCGTTGATGTTGTCGCGGATGATTGGTCTTCTGGCCGGAGCAATGATCCCGGTTATGCTGTTTGCGCTCGGTGTGCAGTTCCGGGAACAGAAAAAGGTCGAGTTTAATCTCGATGTCATGGCGACATCATCGATCCGCCTGCTCCTGGCTCCGGTTCTGGCTTGCCTGGTGGCGATTCCTTTTGGTTTGGGGCATATCGACTATGCTTCGGGGGTGTTGCAGGCGGCAATGCCAACAGCGGTGCTGGTTGCCATTATTTCCAAGGAATATAATATTGTGCCAAATTTTGTGACGACCGTAGTCCTGTTCTCAACGCTGGCCAGCCTGGTGACATTAACGGCCATTATGGTTCTGCTATAGAAACGTTATCAATTGAAGACATAAAAACGCCTCCGGAAACTTTCCGGAGGCGTTTTTATTCATAAGCGATCGTGTTGTCTCTGCGTTTTATTTTCGGTTGTCGTGTGAAATGATAATTTTCTGTTCCCCGCCAACCGCTGTTCCCGCTTCATTGTCAGCTCCGAATGTCACAGTGTAGAGTCTTCCGTCCTTGTCGCTCCCTTTGCGGGAGGCTATGACATCAACCGAAATATTGAAGTTCCCGTTTTCATCCAACACCAGCGGCGTCGTTTCGTCCAACTCCCCATACTCGTCAGTCAGACTGTAAAAAGCTTTTTCGGTCGTGCAGCTTGCCGGAGATGAGATGTTGCCGGAAAATTCGAAAGTGAGAGGTTTCTTGTTGCTGGCGCGGACAATACTTTCGCCGGCGACAACTTCTGAAATTGTCGGCGGACTGCTACAGGACTGAAATGGCATAACTTCTACGTACAGTGAGAGAACCTCTGTTGTTGTGCGTTCACTGGCTCGGATACCAATGGGCCGAATGACTCCGGTATAGGTGCCGGTCTGGGTGCCGGCTGGAATGGTGATCGTCATCTCTACCAGCCCCGAAGGCTGGCGGCCATTCAGTGGGATTTGGGCACTTCGACTCGCCCAGGTGCGCGACAGACTGCCGTTGGTCAGAGCCACATAAAAGTTGGCATAGGAACTTGTCGCGGAGAATTCAGAAAGATTGGCGGCAAAGGTTATGGTGCGTTCTTCGCCAGGGCTCATGGCAATGCCGATGCGGCCTGGCTCGAATGCGATTTTGGCAGCTCTGGACATTGAAGGTGCGAATGCGAAAATAACGAAAGCAAGAATGATCATGATGATTTTTATCACGTCGGCTGTCAGGGGTGTTTTTTTCTGATCTTCAGCGGGCCTGATCATTTTTGGCCTCCTTGGGCGTCTGCAATCTTTCAGCATTGTTGAACGCAGACCTTGGTTAATGGGCATAATTTTCAACGGTAGTGCACTATACATATCAAGAAGGGTGCCAAGAAAAAACGTGGTTTTGTCGGTGATAAACGGCAAATATCGTCTTTGCCTCGTCATAAAGCAGTAACGTAGGCGCAAATAATGTCAATCTGATGCAGGAGTGAATGACTGCGGGCTGTCAATGCAACCAGGATAGAAAAGGGACCGGCGGTCGACCGATCCCTTTAACTGTTGTTTGTTCGCTATGAAT
>JBFFPW010000311.1:0-2744 GCA_041573815.1 Desulfuromonadales bacterium | reverse complement strand
TAATCGGCAAACAAACCAGACCAATACGAACAAAAAAACCCGACCTTTTATCAAGGCCGGGTTTTTAACCGAGTTTTATCTAAACAACATGACCTCTTATCGGGCCCTTAATACCGACTAGCTTCCGCCATACGAGTGCAAACCGGACAGCACAAGATTGACGCCAAGATAACAGAAAATCGTTGCAGCGAAACCAACGATGGAGAGGATAGCGGCTCTCTTACCGGCCCACCCCCGTGTGAAACGCGCGTGCAGAAACGCAGCATAAATAAACCAGACGATCAGGCTCCAGGTCTCCTTCGGATCCCAACTCCAGTAAGTACCCCAGGCATAATTCGCCCAGGCAGCGCCGGTGATAATTCCGAGGGAAAGCAACGGGAAACCAATCATGATCGACTTGTAGTTGATATCATCAAGAATCTTGGTGCTCGGAAAAAGGCTGAGTATCCCACCGGCCGGCGAATCACCATCGCTCTTTTCTTCCTTACCGGCCTTGATCAGGTACATGATCGAAACTCCGCAAGCAACCGCGAACGCCGCATACCCGAGGAAGCAGGTAATAACATGATAGGTTAACCAATTACTCTGTAGCGCAGGCACCAATGGATCGATCGCATCACTCAGATAGAGCTGCCCCCAAGTCATGCCGAGGAAAGCAAACGGGATAACAAATGCGCCAATCGCCCGCTGCTTGTACTTCCAGTCGATCAACATATAGACCAGAACGATCGACCAGGCAAAGAAGACAACCGATTCGTAAAGATTCGACAATGGCGCCCTTCCGTCGGCACCCAGAAGTTCGTAGGACTCATACCAACGCAGCCCAAGCGCAACCGTATGCGCCAGAAGACCGAGATAAGCGAAGAAGTTACCGCCCAAGGCAATCTTGGCGTTACGAGTCGCCAGGTAGGCAACGAAAAGAATCATCGAAACGAAATAAGTTATCGTTACGAAATTAAAAAGCTGTGTACTTTCCATGTCTGTTATCTCCTGAGAAACTTACCTTAGCGGGAAAGTTCTTCTTTTAATTTTTCTTTAAACTCATCAAACCAGATGGCAAATGCCGGTTGATTCCGATGGGCATTACCGGCCACCATGATTCCAATTTTATCATTAACCGGGCGCAACGTCACCCATATCCGGCGGTGTGACAGGAAGAAGGCGATCATACTGCCGACCACCATCAGGAAGCAACCGACCCAGACAACCCAGACGCCAGGATCCTTGGCAACCTGCAACCCGGTATAAAACTTTTGGTTCACCTCAAGCAGGTTAATAATATAATCACCGCCGCGCTGGGCATCGAATTTTGGATAATTCTGCATGACGATAAAAGGCGTCCCAGCCTTCTGATCACCCCTGTTAACGCTGACCTGAGCGGCTGGACCAAAATTCCTGAAGCTGTCCGTAAAAGCCAAAGGAACCAGAGACGCGCCACCGGGGATGACAATATTTTCTTTCTCCCGACCGGTTACCTCAATCGTCTCTCCGGTTGCTCGTTCCTGAACCCGGAATTTAAAAACCGGGTCGCCAGCCGGGCCGTAGCTCGACTGGTAAAAAGTAATCCCCTTATAAGTCAGCGGATCATTGACCTCAATCGTCTTCTTGAGAATTTCCTGGCCATTTTCGAGAACAACCAGATCACTGGTGAAGTCCTTTGGTCGATTGCTGCCCGGGTAATACGTTACGGTGAAATCATCACACCGCACGCTGAAATCAAGAGGGATGGCATTATTGCCACTCCGTGGCCAGACCGAGTCGACCATCGTCCCTTCGGCAACATTCACATAAGCCTTATAACCAAACTGAACTCCGATAATTGCACCGGCCAGGATAACCAGAATAGACAGATGGGTCGCATAGACACCGAAACGGGCGTAAGCAGCCTTCTGGGAAAAAAGATGGACCTTTTCTCCATCCTGGGTGACAACCGACGCAGCAAAGTTTTCGGTCACCACTTTGGAAACCTTCGCCTGCACCTCATCCAGGGCCCCTTCGGCCACAATCTCATCAACATTGGAGAGAGAGCGATAGAAAGGATCGTCCGGTGTCAGGTTCGGCTCCTTGACAATCTTCATGACCCGCGGGAAACGCTTGATCGAGCAGCAGATCAGGTTCATGGCAAAAATGCCAAGCAAACTGACAAACCACCA
The DNA here is from genome assembly GCA_041573815.1 of Desulfuromonadales bacterium. GTDB lineage: Bacteria > Desulfobacterota > Desulfuromonadia > Desulfuromonadales > UBA2294 > BM707. The sequence continues at coordinate 591 of JBFFPW010000311.1, read as the reverse complement.
GGAGTGGTACATGTCGAAGAAATCAAGCTTTTCGAAAATCCGGTAAGCTTTTTCTCCATACAGCTGCATGTATTCCTGTGGTGTTTTCCCCTGCTGAATAACCGTTCCAATAATCGAGGTGATCGCCAACAGAATCAGCGTCACAATTGTCAGTTTCAGTGAGCAGAAAAAGTCCCACATCACTGTTACCGGGCTGTCAGTCTTTTTACTCAAAATCTTTCTCCTGATTGCACTTTTCGGATACGGAGCACCCAAAAGTGGGTTTTCGAAATGTTACAAAAATGGTTTTCAATGCAAATCGAGCACACGTTAAACCGAAGGATAGATTAAGTCAATGTGCTTCTGCACAGTTCTGACTTGCCAAAGATCAGGCAAGTCCATCCTTTTTTAACTGTAAAGCCAACGCTTCCGCCTTGGCTTCAACGCCAGTAGCCATCTCTTTCTTGAAATCAGCCAACCGCCTGGCAATATCTGTATCTTCAGCGCCCAGAATCTGCGCAGCAAAAATACCGGCATTACGCGCACCGGCTTTACCGATCGCCATAGTCGCCACCGGGATTCCGGCCGGCATCTGGACCGTTGCCAGCAGAG
>JBFFPW010000310.1:0-2749 GCA_041573815.1 Desulfuromonadales bacterium | reverse complement strand
GATCTGATCACCCTCGATCTCGAAATGCCGCGTATGGACGGGTTCACGCTGCTGCGTATTGTCATGCAGAAACAACCCACGCCGATTATCGTTGTCTCTTCTCGTTCTGATGATGGAAATGTTTTCAAGGCCCTCGAACTTGGTGCTGTTGAATTCGTCCCCAAGCCTTCGTCGAAAGTTTCTCCCGTTCTGATGGATATTCGCGAAGAGCTCCTGGCCAAGGTCTGTGAAGTGACCTCTGCCAATCTCAACAATGTCATGGCTCGCAGCCTTGCTGTCAGCGGCCTGAAAAAAGTAACCACCCCGACACGCAAGCCACGGCGGGAGGTCGTTGCCGAAACAGGTTCGCGGCCTTACCCGATGGTTGTGATCGGTTCGTCGACCGGTGGGCCTCCGGCGCTGCAGAATATCTTTTCTGCGATCACGGAAGAGATCCCGATGGCTTTTGCCGTCGCTCAACATATGCCTCCCGGGTTTACACGTGCTTTCGCCGAGCGACTGAACCGCTTCTCTGCGCTGACCATCAAGGAGGCCGAGAACGGTGACATTGTCCGTCCCGGCCAGGTCCTGATTGCACCAGGGGGAAAGAACCTGGAGTTTTTTTCGAAAGGCGCAAATGTCATCGCCAAGGTTTCTGAACCGAGGGGGCATCAGCGTTACCTGCCTTCTGTTGATTATCTTTTTTCGAGCGCGGCGGCACTTTATGGTGAACGTTTGCTCGGGGTGGTGTTGACCGGCATGGGCAACGATGGCGCCATGGGCGTTCACACAATTAACAGTCACGGCGGTCATGTGATCGCTGAAGCTGAAGAGAGCTGTGTTGTTTTCGGTATGCCGAAGGAGGCTATTGCGACCGGGTTGGTCGACTGGATCGTGCCGCTGCCACTGGTGTGCAGGGAAATCCTTCGCCAGTGCGGTATCGATCGCTGACTGCACGGCCGCGTTGTCAGGTTCCGAACGCATTAATAAGTCTGGATATTTTTACGCAGGATTGTTATTATTCCCTGGTTTTGACTGGGAATTAGAGACGAGGAGCAAGTGCATGAGTCATCATGACGAAGAAAATGACGCTGCAGGGCGTGCGGATGAGTTCCTGCAGGTCTTTAAAAAAGGAGCTGAGTTCACTCAAGATCTTCTTAAGGAGAACGAGCGCCTCCGTTTCCGCGTCGTCAAGCTGGAGGAGACCCTTAAGGAAAAAGGTCATGACGTTGCTGCCGATGCTCCGGATACAATAGAGCTGAAAAAGAAGATCGTAGAACTGGAACAGGAAAAGGAAGAGATCCTTGGCCAGATCAAGGTGGTCGAAGAGGAAAACCAGAATTTTGCCAATCGTTATGTGGAGATTGAGGAAGAGAATAACATGCTCGCCAATCTCTACATTGCTTCTTACCAATTGCACTCCACGCTTGATTTCAAAGAAGTCCTGAAAATTATTCTTGAGATCGTGATTAACCTGATCGGCGCCGAAGAGTTCGGTGTTCTTCTGCTCGATGAGAAGACCAACCTCCTCGAGCCGGTTGCCAGTGAAGGGCTTGAAACCTCTGATCTGCCATCTGTTGCCGTCGGTTCCGGAATTATCGGCGAAGCGGTCGAGTCGGGCGAAAATTATTTTATTGAATCGATGGAAGGTTATGAGCGCGACTTCCAGAAGCCGATTGTCTGTATCCCGCTTAAAATCAAGGACCATGTCATCGGGGTGATCGCCATCTACAAGCTGCTGACGCAGAAGGATGAATTCACCAATGTCGACTACGAACTATTTACCCTGCTGGCCGGGCACGCAGCCACGGCGGTTTTCTCGTCGAGGATGTATTCCGACTCGGAAAGAAAGCTGTCGACGATTCAGGGTTTTATTGATTTGCTAACCAAGTAGAGGGGAGAGAGTTCATGACTGGCTATAAGGTTCTTGTTGTTGAAGACTCGCCCACTATGCGGCAGTTGATCGTTTTCGCGCTGAAACGAATTCGCGGTTTTCAGATTATTGAAGCGAATGACGGCGTGGATGGTCTGAAAAAGCTGAGCGCGGATAAATTTGACCTGATCCTGACGGATATCAATATGCCGATCATGGACGGTCTGAAACTTGTCAGTATGGTTCGCAACGATCCGAACTACAAGGAAACGCCGATTATCGTCATCACCACGGAAGGGGCGACGGAAGACCGCGAAAGAGCCTTGGCTCTGGGTGCCAATGAATATATCACCAAGCCGATCCAGACCATGAAGATTCTGGAGACGGTAAAAAAATTAATGAACGTCTGATCCTTAACTCACTGTAAAAATCGGAGGCTGGTTTGTCAAAAGAAGAAGCAATTGAAGTTGAAGGCAGTGTTATCGAGCCATTGCCAAACGCAATGTTCAAGGTTGAGCTCGATAACGGGCACGTTGTTCTGGCACACATTTCCGGTAAAATGCGTAAATACTATATCCGCATCCTGCCCGGAGACCGTGTCACTGTAGAACTGTCGCCCTATGATCTCAGCCGAGGCCGTATCACTTATCGCGCCAAGTAGTCCTCTGCTGGCGGCAACCGCCGCTGCTCGGGATAACGGTCGATTCCTTGCCCATGAAACGCCGGCTTTTGCCGGTTTTCATGTTTAGGCTCGTGAACTCTTCCACCGTGCAACTTTGCGTTTTGTTTGAAAACTCCCCTATGGAGGCAGTATGCAGGAACGTTACAACCCCTTGGATTTAGAGATAGCCTGGCAGGAACAATGGGCTGAAACCAAGCCCTGGGCAGTATCCGAGG
>JBFFPW010000309.1:0-2759 GCA_041573815.1 Desulfuromonadales bacterium | reverse complement strand
CTTATCTGTTAAATAACTCTATCTATTTTTGTAAACGAGAGGGAGGAACGGTTCAATGGGATTGATGGATGGAAAACGCGGCGTTATCTTCGGTGTCGCTAACGATAAAAGTATCGCCTGGGGCGTTGCCCAGCAGTTGAAGGAAGCGGGTGCCGAACTTGCTTTCACCTATCTGAATGAGCAGCTCGAAAAGCGGGTACGTCCGCTGGCCGAAAGTCTTGATTCCAAAATTATCCTGCCCTGTGATGTCGCCTCCGATGATGAAATCCAGTCGGTTTTCGATGAACTGAAAAAAGCATGGGGCACCATTGATTTTGTCGTCCATGCGGTGGCTTTTGCCAATCGCGACGATCTGAAGAACCCCTTCAGCCAGACCAGTCGTGAAGGTTTTGCCCTGGCCATGGATATCAGCGCCTACTCTCTGGTCGCCATGACCCGCTCGGCCATACCGATCATGAATGAAGGTGGCTCGATCATCACCATGACCTACCTCGGTTCGGTGATGGCGGTGCCGGGCTACAACGTGATGGGGGTTGCCAAAGCCGCTCTCGAATCTTCGGTCCGTTACCTGGCCTGCGAGCTGGGCGAGAAGAATATCCGCGTCAACGCGGTCTCGGCCGGTCCGATCAAGACCCTGGCCGCTTCCGGAGTCGGCAACTTTAAGGAGAAGATGCGGGTTATGGAGCAGCGCAGCCCGTTGCGTCGGATCGTCAACCAGGACGAGGTCGGCAAGGCCAGCCTTTACCTGTTGTCTGATCTCGCCTCCGGCGTGACCGGCGAAATCCATTATGTTGATGCCGGGTTCAATATTTCTGCTGAATGATTTGTTTATTTGATATCTGAACTCAAGGCCCCGTATGGGGCCTTTTGTGTTTTAACCGTTAAAAACCAGGAACCTTTGCCACGAAGACACCAAGGGCACCAAGGAAGGCTTAAGGGCAGTTGCTTTTAACCAGAATGTTTTTTCTTTATGATTTTCTTGGTGTCCTTGGTGCCTTGGTGGCGCAAGTTTTGACTTTTCTATGTTTGGCAGTTTTCAGCCAGCCAGGGTGTGGTCAAAGACAATTTTCAGGCCGATGGCGATCAGGACAATGCCGCCGAGGATTTCAACTTTTGTTCCCCAGGTATCACCGACCTTGCGGCCGATGATCATGCCGGCAACGGTAAAGATGCCGGCGACCAAACCGATAATCAGGGCCGGAAACCAGACGGTAACTTTCAGCATGCCGAGTGACAGGCCAACAGCCAGTGCGTCGATGCTGGTGGCGACCGAGAGGAATATCAGGGAAGCACCGCGGGTCGGGTCGCCAGTTTGTCGTTCTTCTTTCTCGGGATGAAAGGCTTCATACACCATATGCCCACCGACACAGGCCAGCAGGGCAAAGGCGACCCAGTGGTCATAGTCGACAATATAGGATTGGACGGTGCGCCCGGCCAGCCAGCCGATAATCGGCATGAGCGCCTGAAACAGGCCGAAGTGAAAGCCGAGACGGAAGAAATGGCGGCCGGTCAGCGGCGAAACAGAAACGCCGATGCCAAGGGCGACGGCAAAGGCGTCCATGGCCAGGGCGATGGCAATTCCCATCAGGGTGAGTATATCCATAGTTATGATCAGTCTGTTATGGGTCGAAGATAATTCCTTGAATCGGATTTTGCCGGTCAGCGGGGCATGTGTCAACCTTGCGCATGGTTTTTGCAGTGATTATATTCAATGACGTATAGGGTCTTGCCTTCTGCTGCGAGCAGAGAGTATGATGTGGCGCGAGCCGGTGATGGCTCGGAATCGAACACCCCGGAAGGATATATTTGTAATGAGAACAACCCTGATTATTTTTACACTCTTCTTCGTTGCCTCCTCTGTTTTTGCTTTTGGTGGCAGCGGCGATGGCTGCGGTGCTGGTGATTGTCGTGATTGTCACAGCCTTGAAGTCAAAGAGGCGAAGACCGTTCTTGGCAATGGCATCGACAAGGTCCTCAAGGTCGAATTCGCTGAAATGCCAGGCCTTTTTGCGGTTGACGTTGAAAAGAATGGCCAGAAATTCCCGATCTTTCTTGATTTTTCCAAGCAGTATGTTGTCAGCGGCAACATTATTAGCCTGAAAGACGGCCGCAATATCACCCAGGAGCGGATGGCACAGCAGCCAAAGAAGGAGCTGTTTGTTGATACCTCGCAAATCCCCCTGGAAGATGCTTTGTTGCTCGGCAAAAAAGATGCTGCTATCAAGGTTGTCGTTTTCACGGATCCGCTCTGCCCTTATTGCGGTCGGCTGCACGAAGAGCTGGTCAAGGTGACGGAAAAGAATGCAGATATTGCGTATCTGATCAAGATGTTCCCGTTGCCGATGCACCCCAAGGCCTACCCGATTGCCAAGAATATTGTTTGCAACAAGGATATGAATCTGCTTGAACTCAGTTTTGCCAGTATCGGCAACAAGGATCAAGTCGGCGCCATTGCCGCAAGGGCAGTCAGCTGCGAAACGACTGCTGTCGATGAGACCATTGCCGTCGCCGGGGAACTCGGCATCCGGTCGACGCCGACCATGGTTTACCCGAACGGTTTTGTCGACCCCGGCTATAAAAAAGCCGAGCAGTTGACTGAAATCGCCCGGACGGCGGCAAAACAAGCAAAATAGATAAAGAAAAAGCCCAAAAAACTTGCCACATAAGGGCTTATCTGTTAAATAACTCTATCTATTTTTGTAAACGAGAGGGAGGAACGGTTCAATGGGATTGATGGATGGTAAACGCGGCGTTATCTT
>JBFFPW010000308.1:0-2770 GCA_041573815.1 Desulfuromonadales bacterium | reverse complement strand
CAGCAGTTCACGGTGCCGTCTGGCGACGTTTTCAAGAAGGGTGATGTCATCACCCTCGATGGTTCGACCGGCGAAGTGATGAAAGGTGAAGTGTCAACGGTTCAGCCGGAGCTGACCGGTGATTTCGAAACCCTGATGCGCTGGGTTGACGAATACCGGACGATGAAGGTTCGGACCAATGCCGACACCCCGGCTGATTCCCAGGTGGCGCGTGATTTTGGCGCTGAAGGTATCGGCCTCTGCCGGACCGAGCATATGTTCTTTGAAGGCGATCGCATCATGGCGGTTCGCGAGATGATTCTTGCTGCCGATGTTGAAGGCCGCAAGCGGGCCTTGGCAAAGATTCTACCGATGCAGCGCAGTGACTTCCATGGTCTGTTCAAGGTCATGAAGGGGCTGCCGGTCACCATCCGCCTGCTTGATCCGCCGTTGCATGAATTCCTGCCGCATACCGATGCCGAGATTGACGCACTCTCCAAGGATATCAACGTGCCGGCCGCCACCCTGAAGGCCAAGGTTGAGTCACTACACGAATTCAACCCGATGCTCGGTCATCGTGGCTGCCGCCTGGCGGTCACCTATCCGGAAATTTACGATATGCAGGTCCGCGCGATCATGGAAGCGGCCTGTGAATTGATCAAGAATGACGGTTTCGATATTGTTCCGGAAATCATGATTCCGCTGGTGGCTGAAGTCAAGGAACTGGCGATTTTGCGGAAAAACGCCATCAAGGTGGCAGATGCCGTCATCGCTGAGTATGGGGTCGAGGTTGAATACCTGATCGGGACGATGATCGAACTTCCGCGCGCCGCGCTGACCGCCAACGTTATTGCCGAGGAAGCCGAATTCTTCTCCTTCGGTACCAATGACCTGACCCAGACCACTTATGGCCTGTCACGTGATGATGCCGGTCGATTCCTGCCGTTCTATGTTGAAAAGGAAATCTTCCCGGTCGATCCGTTTGTTGCAATTGATCAGGAAGGCGTCGGTGAACTGATCAAACTTGGTTGCGAACGTGGCCGTCAAACCCGGCCTGATATCAAACTCGGTATCTGTGGTGAGCATGGTGGTGAACCGTCGAGTGTTATTTTCTGCCACAGGGTTGGCCTCGACTATGTCTCCTGTTCACCGTTCCGGGTGCCGATCGCCCGACTGGCTGCTGCCCACGCCGCCCTGATGGATGAGTAATCTACAAGCCCCCGGCATTTTGTCGGGGGCTTGTCTTTTCACTAGTGAATTGTCGGTCTGAAGTAGCTTCTCCGTTCAGGTCCGGTATAGTTCATTAGAATTAACAGCAGATTTGATGTACGTAAAAAACTTTCCGGTGATACGAAGGATGAAAAGCAGATGAAAATTGTTGTACTCGACGGCTATACCCTGAACCCGGGCGACCTTGACATGGCGGCACTGACCTCACTCGGGGAATGTGATATCCATGACCGGACCGCAGAAGGGGATGTGTTGCAACGCATCGGTAATGCCGAAATTGTTTTGACCAATAAGACTGTGCTCGATGCTGACATTATCAACGCCGCCCCCAACCTTAAATATATTGGTGTGCTGGCGACCGGCTACAACGTCGTTGATCTTGAAGCGGCCCGGGCCAAGAATATACCGGTCACGAATGTGCCGGCTTACAGCACGGCATCAGTGGTGCAGATGGTGTTTGCCCTGTTGCTCGAGCTGACCCAGAAGGTTGCTTTGCATGACAAGCTGGTGCGCAAGGGGCGCTGGGAAGAGTGCGCCGATTTCTCCTTTACCGCCATGCCGCTGATGGAGCTTGAAGGGAAGTCGATGGGGATTGTCGGTTACGGTACCATCGGCCAGCGGGTCGCCCAGACGGCCAAGTCTTTCGGTATGGAGGTGCTGGTCCACACCGCCAATCCAAAAAAGTACGACAACGACAAGTCGGTTCGCTTTGTTGATCTCGATAGCCTGTTTCGGCAGAGTGATGTGATCAGTCTGCATTGCCCGTTAAGTGAGCAGACGAAATTCATGGTCAACGAAGAGCGGATCGGTCTGATGAAGAGAACAGCGATTCTCATCAACACCGGTCGTGGCCGCCTGGTTGACGAACAGGCCCTGGCCGATGCTCTCGATGCCAAGGAGATCGGTGGTGCCGGTATCGATGTCCTTTCCGAGGAACCACCCCGTACTCATCACCCGCTGATCGGTGCCCGCAATTGCTTTGTCACTCCGCATATCGCCTGGGCGACGCGTGAAGCACGCAGAAGGTTGCTGGCGGTCGCCGTAGAAAACGTTAAAGCATTTATGGATGACGAGCCGCTGAACGTGGTGAACTAGGGCAATAGCAATTGTCATTCCCGACCCGGTCGGGAATCCATCTTGTCGAATTATAAAAGGCGGAGCATCGAATGATGCCCCGCCTTTTTGTTTTTGTTTTGTTCTGTTCAATGGAGTTTTATCTTGTCGTCCAAGGCTCTCTTTTTTCAGTGCCGGATGATTCTGCTCCCTCTCCCCAGGCGGGAGAGGGTTGGGGTGAGGGGGGCTTTAGGTTCGTCGGGGCCCGGCCCGACAGCCGGGTTCATTTCTTTGATAAGCCTCAAAGAAACGAACCAAAGAAATGGCTCTCCTGCGGAGGACTTTTTTGTGCGGTTGTGGTTACTTCTGTGGAACTGTCAGTCGTTGGGAGATCGACTTAAGTCGATCACGGTGTGTCTTCGTAGCGGTTGCGGTGAGTTATCGTCCAATGTGGCGGGCTGGTTTGAGATTAATATAGGGGCTTCAGGGAAAGTCAAAATCTGAAATT
>JBFFPW010000307.1:0-2777 GCA_041573815.1 Desulfuromonadales bacterium | reverse complement strand
TCTGACGGCACCAGGCCGGCCGGACAACCAGCAAGCTGGCGACGGCGGTAGAGAACAGTCGATCCAAGGCGATGTTGCTGCCATTCGACAGGCTCGGAGATACAGCGCTGCGAGTCACAACCGCTACAGACATCCTGCTCAACCACCCGCAACTGAAACGGCGCAATCCGCGCGTACAGACCAAATACAGCGCCGGCCGGGCATAAAAGCGAGCAAAAGGCCCGTTCACGAAACAGCAGTCCGATACCGGCTGCCAGGAAAAGACAGAGCGCCAGCAACACGGCTGTATAATCAGGAAAACGGTGGATCGCCAGGAAATAAACCATCAACTGCAAAAGGATCAACACCAGGGTCACCGGGATAAAATTGCGGAGCCAGTTCGGCATCTCCCATTTGAAGCCAAACCTGGTAAACAGACCATTCAGCCAACCGAGAGGACAAACGGCACACCAACTGCGACCAAAAAGCAAGGCGACAAAAACAACCCCCATGATCCACCAGACCCAGAACAGGTGACTGGTGAGATTGGTGTACATCAGTGGATCACGGACATCCAGTCCGGGGATCTGGTGATGATGCCAACCCCAGGCTGTCATCGCCACCAGCAGGACAAGACAGACCAGTCGCAAGATGCGCCACAACCAGACTGATTTCAGGAGAGGGCCGATGATATTCAGTTTCAGAAGATTATCCATGGGAACCTTTTTAATGATAAACGCTGTAAGGCTCAACGAGCTTGCCGTTTGCATCGCGATACGGAACTGTTTTACCGCTGATGACCGACAATGATCGGGCCGACCATTCACGGACAACCAGCACATCATCTTCGAGTGTCTGCTGCAGTGCGACAATGGAACGTTCTCGACCGACGGTCCCCAGGGCCATGGCGGCATTCATTCTGACCTGCCAGTCCGGGTCACCGAGACCTGCAATCAGGGCAGCTTCGGCCCGTGAATCGCGCAATTTACCAAGAGCAAGATAGACATCCATCCGGTTCGGGCCATCAACCTGTTGCAGCAGAGCATCCAAAGCCCGTTTGTCGCCTATATCGCCAAGGGCCCTGATAACACCACCGGCGGCAACCGGCGCCACCTGACCAAGGGCGGCAATCAGCGGCTCGACCGCCGAAAGATGCAATTTAATCAGCGACCGGGTTGCATACTGACGAACCAGTTCCTCGGAATCACCCAGAGCCTTGATCAGTGGATCGATGGCAGAATCTACGCCGATTTCTCCGAGAGCCCAAGCGGCAATGTATCTTCTTTTCAAGGACTTATCAGCGAGAACCTGAGAAATCGGTTGAACCGAGGCCTCAACCCTGAGCGTGCCAAGGGCGGCAATAACCCGCTCGCGTTGTTCCCGATTAGACGTGCTGACCGCTGCGAGTAACGGAGCCACCATCGGTTGGCCGATCGCAACAACGACAGGATAAACCTTTTCGCTGACCCCGTTCTCCTCCATGCCGAGCAATTCAACCATTTGTCGACAAGCGGCTGCATCTCCCGATCGGGCTTTTTCACCGAGGGCGTTCAGGTCAAGCTCACCGCCCTGTTGGCAGCCGAGCAGGAGAATAAAAATGGCTATAGAGAAAAGCAGTCGATACATTACCAGACTTTCGTGACCGTAATATTAACACCGTCGAGAACTTCACCCTTCTTGACAACAACTGCAGAAGGCTCGATTGTTCCCTGATCATAACGACCGTAAAGATCGCCGAGCTTCGGAGGGCCACCAAACTTGTCCCGGGCCGCCAGGTAGTAAGTGCCACCCTTGGGCAGATAAATCAGGTACTTGCCATCCGGCGTTGTTTTTTCCGAGACATATTTCGGCCGTTCCGACATCTGAACATGGTCATAAACATGAACCCGGGTCCCTTCAATGGGGTGACCATCGCTATCAAAGATGATTCCGGAGATCCCGGTATCGGTCGCCTCGGCTTGTTCGGTCAGGCGGCGGCTGTCGCCAACCTTGACCGGGGCAACAATCGTCAATTCCGTTGTATCGTTATCAACAACAAGGTTGATAAATTCACTGCGGTTATCCCCGGAGACCACGGGACCGCTCGACTCGCCGGCTTTTCTTTTACGGGCAACAACGACATACTCACCAGAAGGGAGAGAAAGATCAAACATCCCATCCTGGTCCGTCGCTTTCGAGACCGCAAATGCCGGGCCATAGAGATCCATGCCCTTTTTGTAGATATACAGGTAGGTCCCCTCAAGCGGCATCAGCACACGCCCCTGCAGTCGCTTCAACTCTGAAGCACTCCCTGAAGTTGCCGATTCATCACGACATCCATGCAGAGACAAAGCAGCAACAGCAACCATAAAAATAACGACAACAAATCTTTTCATTCGGAACTCCCGACCGACTGTTCCCGCCTGGCCATAAGGACCAGTCTCTCTTCAGTCGACGATGCATAATGTTGATCGAGCGTATTATCCATGATTGAAAGGCCAAAAGCGACCCCGGCCTCATCTCCTGGTAAAAAAACCACGTCACGCTTATCTCCGGTATCGAGAGATCTGCGAACAATCACCGTCCAGTGCCCCTTTTCGTAAATACTCGATGCCTGAATATCGGCACGACCGGCGGACGGCCTGTCGACAAGATAGCCAGGGGCCAGAGACCCGGCAAGTCTGAATTGATCAGCAATCGGTTTGCCCTCGGAATCATATACGGGCGAATCACCCTCGGCAAAAGGGACCTTACCGGTCAGAGCAGCAACGGAATTGGGGTGAAAAATCTCACCGGGAACGTCCGGCAACATCGCCTTT
>JBFFPW010000306.1:0-2777 GCA_041573815.1 Desulfuromonadales bacterium | reverse complement strand
TTTGAAAAACATGGGTGATTTCATCGGCGCCAGAGAAAGATCGACCAGGGCAATTTTGCCAGCAACGACTGTCGTCACGATCCGCTGGTGCTCCGAGAACAGGTCTCCTGGTGAAAGTGGTCCGGATGCCTGACCACTCATCCTCTTCCTTGACACAACGTAGTAGGTGCCGGGGGGGACATCCATGGTGTACTCACCCTTGGCGTCAGTTGGTGTTGAAATGTACTGGGATGGGCCGAGCAGGTTGGAGATTGTGTCAGGGTAGATGTTGACATAAGCACCCTCGACTGATTCTCCTGTCTCTTTGATGGTGATCTGACCCTTGATGCCGGTTTTGCCCTGGCCGTCTACATAGTTGTTGACCTTGATGGCATCACCTGAGGTTCCGGTCGGTGTTGTGGCGCAGGCCGCGACAAATCCTACAGCTAGAAACGTGAATAAATAAATAAATCTTTTCAACATAACAACCTCCCTAAAAAGAGAAAATAACAAGGCATGGAAGAGATACATGTTTCATTCTACTGATTGCAGATGAAAAGTCAAAAGGCCTCCTTGAAAAGCCGGCGGCTCCCCTATATGATTGTTGGCAATGGAAACTCGTCAGGCCATGCGCCGCCACCCGGAAAAAATTGAATCAATCAAGCATGATGTTCTCATCATCGGCGGTGGCATTAATGGGGCCGGGTTGGCGCGGGAATTAGCCCTGCGGGGACTGCAGGTCGCGCTGGTCGATAAGGGAGATTATGCTTCCGGGACCTCGAGTGCCTCGACGAAATTAATCCATGGTGGCTTGCGCTATCTGGAGAATTTTGATCTTCGATTGGTCTTTGAGGCGTGCCGGGAACGGAAAGTTCTGCAGAAAATAGCGTCTCATCTGGTTCGTCCCCTGCGATTTTATGTCCCGGTCTATAAAGGTGACAAGCGCCCCCTCTGGATGGTTCGCGCTGGAATGCTTCTCTATGACCTGCTGGCAATGTTTCGCAATACCCATAACCATGGCATGTTGTCGGCCGATCAGGCTGTTGCCCGCGAACCGGCCCTGCGGCGGACGGGATTAAAAGGGGTGGCGGTTTATTGGGATTGCCGGATGGATGATGCCAGACTCTGTCTGGAAAATGTCATCGCCGCTGCCGAAGCCGGAGCCCTGGTCGCCAATTACATGCTGGTGGTCGGTTTGAGCAAAGCCAACGGTCGAGTGGCCGGTGTGGAGCTGGTTGAACTCGAAAGTGGCAAGCAGGTTCAGGCTGAAGCTGAAATCGTGGTCAACATGACTGGACCCTGGATGGATAAAATAAGGGCGCTGGATGGTGACCTTGAGCCGATGCTGCGAACAACACGCGGAGCCCACATCCTGGTGCCGCGCATAAGCCAGGGGGATGAAGCGATCTATCTCTCAAGCGAGCAGGACGACCGGCTCTTCTTTGTCATCCCCTGGGGTGATCTGTCTCTGATTGGCACCACGGATACCGACACCGAACGGCCACCGGAAGAGACCATTGCCACCGAAGAGGATATTGACTACCTTCTCGGCGAATCAGCCCGACATCTGCACGGAACAGCCCTGACCAGAGACTGCGTTGTCTCTTCTTTTGCAGGTCTCAGGCCGCTGGTGGCTGATACCCGTGATACCGCCTCAAATGTCTCCCGTGAGCATCGAATCTTCGAGTCAGCGAGCGGTCTTATATCGGTCGGCGGTGGCAAGTATACAACCTACCGCGCCGTAGCCGAAGAGGTCGCTGAATTGATTGCCAACCGCCTCGGCAAGGGTCAAGGGGAAAGCCGGACGGCCCGTCTGCCCCTTCCGGGCGGCGAAGTGTTTGTTGATGAGGATATAATCTCCAGTTTGCAGACGGCCGGGTTGCCTGTGGCAATTGCAGAAGCTTTGGTGAAGCGTTATGGGTCAAGGGTCGGCGAGTTGCTGGCTCTTGCCGAACAAAACCCTGACCTGTTGGCCCCGGTTGTTGCCGGCTCAAATTTAACCCGGCTCGAAGTCGAATATGCTGTACAATTCGAACAGGCAAGAACGCCGGATGATATCTTGCGGCGTCGCACCGGCCTGACCCTTGAACGGGGGCAGGGTCTGGAAGAGCTGGAACCCGTCGCGGCGCAGATGCAGTTGTTGCTTAACGTCGATGACAATACAAAAAATAAATGGATAAAACAGTATCGGGAGACCTACTCCCGTGGCAGGAGGTCGTAATGGAATTTGTTGTTAAAAGGGGAGCACCAGCCAGGCTGAAGTGCGGATGTCTGGTTGCTGGCGTTTACGAAGGAAAAAGTAAAAAAGGCGTTCTGGCCGAAATTGACGATGCGATCGCCGGTGTTCTGCGCCAGGCGGTGCGCAGTGACGAGTTCAAAGGCTCTGTTGGACAACTTCTGCAAGTTTCACCGGCTGTTGGCCTCGGGGCGCAACGTCTGATCTTTGTCGGTCTGGGACAGGAATCGAAAGCCGATGGCGAGGTTTTGCGCAAAGCAGTCGGTTCGGCCCTGCAGAAAGCCAAAGATGCTCGCGCCGCAGATGTCGCACTTGTTTTCGACAGCTTTGATCTGCGCCGAACATCGGTTGCAGAGCGGGCACAAATTCTGGCGGAAGGAGTTCTGCTTGGCGATTATAGCTTTGATCGTTACCAGACCGATGAAGAGACTAAGAAAGTGACGACCCCTCAGTCGGCAACGATCCTGCTTGGTTCCACCAAGGACGAGGCGGAGGTCAAAACGGGCATTGCCGCAGCAAACGCAATCTGTCGTGGCGTCATAATCGCTCGCGACCTGGTCAA
>JBFFPW010000305.1:0-2777 GCA_041573815.1 Desulfuromonadales bacterium | reverse complement strand
CTCGGCCGATTCCGGCCAGGTCGGCCGGGGCAACCGGGCAAATGGGGTAATTCCCCTGAAACGACCGGCTGGGTCCGAAGCGGCCGCCGGCAAAAATCCGGTCAGTCATGTCGGCAAAATATACAACCTATTGGCCTTTCAGGCGGCCAGGGCAATGCAGGAAAACATCGGCGGTGTCACCGAAGCCTATGTCTGGCTGCTGAGCCGTATAGGCGAACCGGTTGATCAACCGGCCCTGGCCAACATCCAACTTGCCCTGCAGGGAGATTGCTCGCTAGAAGAGGTCAAAGGGCAGGCGGAGCAGGTTTTGATCGAAAAACTTCTGCAGCTTAATAACTTCAGCCGCCAGTTGGCCGCTGGCTCGTTCCCGGTCAGTTGAGGACAGTCAGTCAATTGCCTGACCTAAGGTCGCCGCCTGCTTCCTTCGATTCCCCCCCGGTTATTTCGGCCATGATCGCTGTCGGCGTTGTCGTCGCAAGCACCGGAATGACATGATCCATTTCAGCCCGGCTAAATGATTCCGCTGAACCGATCTGATGCTCGAGTACCGGGAGTGTCGCCTCAGAAACAGAGGCCGGATCGAACCGGCGCTTTTCAATACGCCGACGGAGTTCGGCCGGTTCCACCGGAAAATCAAGTATGAACCAGGCCATGCCGCACTCTTCCGCCATTCGCCCCATCATCTGTCGGTTCTCTTGCTTAAGGAAAGTGGCGTCAACAATCACGTTATAGCCGGCCAGCAGCAACTGCCGGGCCAGATCATGCAGCCGGCGATAGGTGGATTGGCTACTCCCTGGGCTGTAGAGCCCGCCACCAACCGGGGATTTACTCCGGATGCTCCGGTCGAGGCCATGCAAGCGACGACGTTCATTATCAGAATGAATAGAGATGGCGCCGAAGCGGGAAGCTAACGACTCAACAAAAGTTGTTTTGCCCGATCCGGAGAGCCCGTGCGTTATCAGCAGGCGCGGCACATCCGGCGTCAGATAATCGACAGCCAGCTCAATATAGCTCTGTGCCAGTTTTTTGATCTGTTTTGACCCAGGTGTCTGCTCGGCAGCTTGCGCCAGCCGTAAATAATGAACCTTGGCCCGCACCATCGCCCGATAAACCTTATAGAACCGGAGCAATTCAACGCCGGCATAATCACCGGTATTTCTGAGATAGTGGTTCAGGAAAGTCCAACCCAATTCGGGCACAGACCGGTCATCAAGATCCATCAGTAAAAAAGCAATGTCATTGATGACATCAATCCGGCGCAAGCTGTCACTAAATTCAATGCAGTCAAAAAGCACCGGTGCGTTGTCCAACCAGACCATGTTGGCCAGGTGCATGTCGCCATGACATTCACGAACGAAACCATGCTGATGCCGATCGTGGATGATCGGCTGCAACGAGTCACATGCCGACCGGCTCCATTGCTCGACATGTTCAAGCAGCGTAGCGCTGTGCCGATCGTCAATCAGGGGACGGAGCTGTTCGAAGTTTTGCATGACCGGAGCACAAACAGCCTGGCGGCAGTCAAAGGCTTCAGACGCCGGCAGTACCGGCACCTGGCCATGTATCTTGGAAATTCTTTCAGCAAATGCAGACAAATGGCCGGGTCTCAGCTCGCCAGCCATCAGCATGCGATCGAGCTGCCTCGCTTGCGGGAAGCGTTTCATTTTGACGGCGTATTCGAGCGTCGGTTCGGCGCCGAGAACCCATTCCGTTCCAGATCGGCCGATCCGGATGATCCCCAGATAGAGTTCCGGGGCAAATCGACGATTTAAAAGCAGTTCTTCGGCCGTGAAATATCGGCGCTTGGCCAGAGATGAGAAATCGAGGAAACCGAGGTCGCAGGGCTTTTTTACTTTATAAGCAAACTCACCGGCCAGGAAAACCCAGGAGATGTGAGTTTCAATGAGCTCGACCCGTTCAACAGGGTGATCGTAGAATGCGGGTTGAAGCATCGCGGTCACGAGCGATCCCGGATCAACTTGCATGATTTAGTCCTGGTGCTGTCCAGACCGGAACTGGCGCCAAAGGTATCAGCTCTTCTTGCTGGTCTGAGCGAAGAAAACCGAATACTGTTGAACAACCTTATGACTCGCGCATTTCGGGCAGACAACCGGCGTTGTCCCGTGCGCAACCATACTCATTATCACGGAAAACTCTTTCAGACAGTCTTCACACAGATATTCATATGTTGGCATCGCAATCTCCCTTCCCCTTTTGTCCAAATTTTAAATGGCCAGGACATAATTGCAAGGCGTTCATTATTTCTGCCTATACATTAACTTTTTCTTATTTTGCTGTAAACTTGTAAGGCTCTATTTCGTCAAATTAAATAAACCAATTGACTGAAGAGTAAGGGAGAGCGCTCATGACCTTTGACACAAGAACCGGATCAAGATTCTCCGAAAACGATTTATTGGGAAAAGTTGCGAGGGGTGAAATTGAGGTCCTGCTGGAAAGTGACTTCAGAAAATATGTGCCGGAAAAAATTCTCGGCCAGCTTGAACGGCTTCTGGTCGACTCGAATGACAACTGAAGATTAGCCTGGCGCCAGGACCAGTCATTGCCGGTACCGGCATGCCAGGATAAAGAATGAATGATGGGCCGGTTGTGGCCTTGTCTTGCCGGCTCAGTAATCGGCACCCACCTTTTTACGAACCTTGCGCAATGTCTTCATCGCTGTGTAGCGCGCCTTTTCGGCGCCCTGGGCCAATATCTCACGCAAAGCCGGCAGATCGGACAAAAGTTCCATCCGCTTTTGTCGATAGGGCTCAAAGGTG
>JBFFPW010000304.1:0-2777 GCA_041573815.1 Desulfuromonadales bacterium | reverse complement strand
TTGTTTGGTCAATTTGTTCATAAAATGGATCGCAGCAACCTGGCCTGATCATTCTACAGTACGACAAGATTATTTACAGAAGATCGGATGATCCACTCGTTACAGAAAGAAAGAGACGTTAATGGTTTTTTTTGAATGGAAAGATGAGTATGAGCTGGGTCTGCCTGACCTTGACCTGCAGCATACAATGATCGTTAATATGTTGAACGAATTGCATGCCGCTATGGAATCAGGCCAGCAAATCGTCACCGCTGAGAAAACGCTCGAGAAAATGTTGCTCTATGTTGAAGAACATTTTGCGACTGAAGAGCAGGCGATGCGTGACAACGGCTTTCCGGGACTTGATGCGCATATTCTCGAACATGAGATTTTTCGTGGGAAAGTTCATGCTCTGCATGAGCGGCATGTTCAGGGTGCGGATGTTGCCTCGCACGAGCTTATTGCGATTTTGATGGGTTGGTTGAAAAATCATATCGCCGAAGTCGATCAGGAGTTCGGTGCTTTCGTTTGCCAGAAAAGTGAAGAGGCCAAAAAAGCCTTTTTTCAGTAGTATCATCCCCAGCGACTTTTGGATCATTCATGAAAATAGATGGACCGGTCTTGATTGTTGAAGATGACCCGAATACCGCCGCCCTGGTAGCAACCTATCTGGAGCGGGAAGGGTTTGCCTCTCTGACAACAGGTGACGGACAGGCTGCTCTCAAACTGGCACGGACGCATCGCCCCGGCTTTGTCATTCTTGATGTCATGTTGCCGGGAGCCGATGGTTGGGAGGTTTGCCGTGAACTCCGTAAATTTTCCGATGTGCCGGTGCTGATGCTGACCGCCAGGGAGGAGGAGATCGATCGCGTTCTCGGGCTTTCACTGGGGGCCGATGATTACGTGGTCAAGCCGTTCTCTCCACGCGAACTGGTTGAGCGGGTCAAGGCAATTCTGCGACGCAGTCAGCGAGGCTTTGAACAAAATGCTAAAATTCTCACGATCAATGAACTGCAACTCGACAGTGAGAAACACCGGGTTACTCTAGCCGGCGATCCGGTGACGTTGACATCGCTTGAGTATAAAATCTTGCAGGCCCTGATGCGCTCACCCGGTCGGGTTTTTTCCCGAGATGATCTCCTGCGGCACTGTTATCCGGACGGTGAAACAGTTGTCGATCGGGTTATCGATGTGCATATCGGCAAGCTTCGGCAGAAAATCGAAACCGATCCGGCCAGCCCGGAGTATATTCTGACGGCCCGTGGTTTTGGCTATTCTCTGACCGAAGGGGATAACCGTTGAAGCATCGATTGATCTGGAAACTACTTCTGGTCAACATCCTGCCGGTCATCGCCATTGTCGTTCTGGTTGTCTGGATTGCCATTGACCAACTGGCGGCGGACTACTTCATGACCCTGATGAACAAATACGATGTATCTCCGACCGAAACCCACCAGATGTTTCTGGCGGCGATCCATCGCTATCTGGTTTGGGCTTCAATTGCCGGATTCGGGCTGGCACTGCTTCTCAGCTATCTGCTGATTCGACGCGTGTTGCGGCCACTATCGCAAATGTCTGTTATTAGCCGGGACTATGCTGCCGGCCACTTCGGTGAGCGGGTCCAGATCACTTCGGCCGATGAAGTCGGGCAGCTCGGCTTCGCATTCAACAGCATGGCGGATAATCTGGAACGGCTTGAAATGTTGCGCAAAACAATGGTTGCTGATGTTGCCCATGAACTGCGAACTCCGTTGACCAACCTGCGTGGTTATCACGAGGCGCTCAGTGACGGTGTCATCCCGCCGAATAAAGAGACGTTCCGGATGCTGCAGAAAGAGATTCTCCGGCTCGTTCACCTTGTCGAAGACCTTGGCCAGTTGGCCCGGGCTGATGCGGCCAAGGCTTATCTGGACCGTCGGGAGATGAACCTGCGCCAGGCCATTCAACAGATGCTGAATCTGTATCGACCAAAGTTCGAAGCTAAATCGATTGAGCTCGAAACCCGATTTATGCCTGGATCTGAGGTTGTCAACGCCGATGAGGACAAGCTCCTGCAGGCGATTCGCAACCTGATTGAAAACTGCTGGAAGTACACGGTGGAGGGTGGCCGGGTTGTCATTGTTGCCGAGAAGATGGATACGGTCGTCAAGGTCTCTTTTGCCAACACCGGACCGGGGATCTCGAGTGACGACCTGCCTTATGTTTTCGAGCGTTTCTACCGGGCGGATCGGTCCCGCTCGCGGGATGTCGGCGGCGCCGGCATTGGCCTGAGCATCGTCAAGGAGCTGATCGAGGCGCACGGTGGCAAAGTTGGAGCCGAAAGTTCAACCGGGCAGACCCTTTTCTGGTTCTCTCTACCGGGCTGATTTCTGATAAAAGTCTTTACCCGATCTTTACAAGACCTTATCCCCCTCTTTACATCACTTTGCTAACCTCCTTACAACCGGACAAACCCTTTGTTTGCCTCGGTAGATTGGAGAGTTAAATGAAAATTCGCAATTTATTGGTGATGTTGACTTCATTGTTGCTGATGGCCTCTTGCAGCTACGGTGAGGTCCCGCTCGGTCAATCAAAAGCGTTCATTGCTATACCGTCGGGGAACAGGCACTGAGAGGCCACCCAGGGGTTGTTTCCGTCACGCCCGGCTGGAGCGGACCGCGCGAAGTTGATCGGGTGGTCTTCGCTCCTGAAAAGATCAGCGTTGAGCAGATCTCCGTCAAGCCGGGACATACAGGGAAACCATCGAAGTGATTCATTCCAGGCGGGAAGCAGAGGGAATGAAAAACTGAAATAATAAC
>JBFFPW010000303.1:0-2781 GCA_041573815.1 Desulfuromonadales bacterium | reverse complement strand
GTACCGACGGCACCGGAAATTGCACCGGTGGCAATCGACTCACGAGCCGACTCGAGCCGGCGGCGATTTCGTTTCATTTCGGCATACCAGCCGGCGAGTTTCAGACCGAAAGTGACCGGTTCGGCATGAATACCATGCGAACGCCCCATGCAAACCGTGTCTTTATGTTCATAGGCACGAACCTTGATTGACTCAAGGACCATATCGACATCAGCGAGCAGTTCATCCGCAGCCTGAACCAGCTGAACCGACAAACACGTATCGAGAACATCGGACGATGTCATACCCTGATGAATAAAGCGGGCTTCAGGACCGACATATTCTGCAACCGAGGTCAAAAAAGCGATGACATCATGCTTGACTTCAGCTTCAATGGCATCGATCCGTTCAATATCAAAATCACCCTTTTCACGAATAACCTTGACGGCCTCCTTGGGAATAATTCCAAGATCAGCCATTTTTTCACAGGCGAGCGTTTCAATTTCAAGCCAGATTTTAAATCGATTCTCCGGCTCCCAAATAGCCGCCATTTCCGGACGGGTGTAACGTGGTATCATTTCTGACTCCTTCTAGTTTTCAAGTTCAAAACAGAAACTGACATCATCCTGCGTACCAACGACCAGTTTCGGATTGCAAATATTCTGCTGTTCCAGGATTCGGGTTGCGCCGGCATGGGCTTTCACCGGGTCATTATTCGTCTCACTCAAATGCGCGAGAAAAACAGCTTCCAAATCAGGACAAAGCAGGTTATTGAGAAGATCGGCCGAGGCATCATTGGAGAGATGCCCCTGATTACTCCTTATCCTCTGTTTCAGATGCCATGGATAAGGGCCATCCTGGAGCATCTTTTCATCGTGGTTCGACTCCAGAACCAAAGACCGACAATCTTTGAGGTAGTCCGCAACCAGACGTGTGGCGATGCCGAGATCGGTCGCAACGCCAATTTTCCCTGAAGGTGTTTCCAGAGCAAAACCGACCGGAGCCGAAGCATCGTGAGTAATCGGAAAGGGTGTAATCTCCAGATCACGTAAAGCAAAGGAGCCACCGGTCTCAAATTCCTGAATATCTTCAATTTTACCGAGACGCGGCAGCGCCTTATGTGTTTCGGGATGAATATAGAGCGGCAACCCGAACCTGCGAGCCAATGGCCCAACCCCCCGGACATGATCAAGATGCTCATGTGTGACCAGAATGGCATTCAGCGAACAGGCCTCAACTCCAATTAATGACAGGCGTCGTTCAATCTCTTTAGCCGAGAGTCCGACATCAACCAGAAGCCTGGTATCTCCTGCTTCTATAAAAACAGCATTACCCTTGCTGCCACTTGCTAAAAGACATACACGCAAAAAGACTCTCCCGACCCTGCGAGGCGGAGCATATATACCGCATCAGACCTCGCCCTCGCAAGTAAAAACCGGGCAGATATCTGGTTATAATTTTTTTAATTATGAGCTGAAAAGTCCGGTGTTGTTTCCATCTCTCGGCAGCAGTACAAAAAACGTACTTCCGGGGCACTTTTCGGGGTCATAGCCATCACTTTCGACCCATATTTCACCATCATGCAGATCAACAAAACCCTTGGCGATCGTCAAGCCAAGACCAGTCCCCTTCCCCCTGAAAGCAGATTGTGCTGTAAAATGGCCTTCGATATCACCAACTTCGTAAAATTTTTCAAAAATATGCGTCAGGTCTTTTTCAGCAATACCGATTCCGGTGTCATGAATGGCAATTTGCACATAGGCCGGGCCAGCGTTGCCCGACTCTATTCCCGGCAACGCCTGCTGATCACCATCAGTCGCCTCGCGATGACCGTCAAGAAGTTGCGTGCTGATCGTCAACGTTCCATTATCCGGTGTAAACTTGATCGCATTCGTGACCAGATTGTTCAGTACCTGGTTGATACGCTCTTCATCACACCAGACCGTCGATACGTCTTCCGAAAACTCATAAACCAGGTTCAGATGACGCTTGTTAATAAAATAAGCCAATTCATTCGTCACTGTATGAATCATCTTGTGCAGATCAACAGCATAACAGCGCAAACTGAGGTTCTGATTATCGAGTAAAGTGACATCGACCATGTCACGCACTATCTTAGACAGTCGTTCAGCAGAACGGTTGATGTGCTCGATCATCGGCAGGACCTGGGTACCGACCATCGGCGCCATATCTCCCAGCAATAACTCCGTATAACCAAGAATGACTGTTAACGGGGTTTTCAACTCATGCGAGGCGACACCAAGAAAGGAATCCTTCATGGTATTGAGGCGATCAAGCTCGCCAGCGCTTCGTTCCAGATTTGCCTGGACTTCTCTCTCACGGGTAACATCCCGGACGATTGTCTGAACAATCCTCTGACCATCCTGGTCAACAATGGATGAGCATTTAGCCCAACCAATCAGAGAGAGCTTGTCAGACGGGCGGATAAAACGGATCTCTGTTTCAAGGGACTGCCCATGGAGGACATTGAGGAACAATCGGGTGATGCCATCAGTCTCTTCGGCTTCCAATTCCGACAGGAATGCAACAAGTTCAAGCTGCTCAGCACGCACACGCGAGATAGCAAAGAGCGCTTCCGCCGCCTTGTTGATCATAATGATCCGGTTCTCATCATCACTGACAATAATCGCATCACTGGCATCATGGAGCAGGGACCGATACATTTCGCGACTTCGACCTAACTCACGACTTATTTCTTCCTGTTTTTCGTAAGAGTCTTGTAGTTGCTTGTTCGAATTTTCCAGTTGGACATAATGCGATTGCAAGTCTGCATCTCGACTC
>JBFFPW010000302.1:0-2792 GCA_041573815.1 Desulfuromonadales bacterium | reverse complement strand
TCGGCATACATCCGCAGGGTCATGGCGGTACAGGCACCGACTCCGGCAACCAACAGATCATATGGTGAAGGACCAGTATTGGTACCACCAACTGAAACTGGCTCATCGGCAATCAGCGCATGACCGTTGGCAATGATTTCTGTCCGAAAACCCTTCTCAATACTGGCAATAACCTTGTTGTCGGCATGTATAACAGCCGGGTCTTTACGTCGCAAACCAAGAAACTTGCAAGCCCAGGTTGCAGCCGTCATCCCGACATAGACCGCATCCTGCTCATTGGAAAGAAGATGATCGGCCGTATCGAGTGAAATAAAGCTTTTCGGGTGTTTGGCGGCCTTGAAAATATTGGCAGCGTTATCAATAGAAACGATTTTGTCAAAAGGTGAGTGCATGATCAGCAGCGGTTTTTTCAAACCGGCAATTTTTTCTTCAAACCGGCTCGCCTCCAGATCGTCAAGAAACTGTTTCTTCACTTTAAATGATCGGCCAGCAAGATCGACCATCGCTTCACCGGTTTGAATGATTTCATTTTTTTGCTCGGCAAAATGATGCAGAACATGCGAGGGGTCTGATGGTGCGGCAATGGTAATAACTGCCCGCACCGAGACAATCTTTGTAGCGGCTTGAATAACCGCCGCCCCACCGAGTGAATGACCGATCAACAAAGCAGGCGCCTGAAACTCGCGGGCCATGAAATCAGCAGCACGTTCCAGATCATCAACATTTGACGAAAAGTTACTGTTGGAAAATTCACCTTCACTGGCGCCCAGACCGGTAAAATCGAATCTGAGAACCGCAATCCCTTCCTGCGCCAGAGTTCGGCTTATGCGGGTGGCGGCCATATTATTCTTGGTGCAGGTGAAGCAATGAGCAAAGAGAGCGTAAGCCATCGGTTTCCGGTCGATCGGCAAATCGAGAAGAGCTGCCAGCTTTTCATTGTTGCTGTTTTTGAATTCTATTTTCTGCGTCATCATATCTCTCTCCTGTCTTAACAAGACCACCCTTTTTAGCCCCGAGGTAAAAACAGAGAACTCCTGGCATCTGCACCAGGTGAAAAAGACCATTATGGTCAAACAGCCAGACTATATGTATTTCCAAAGGGCCTGAGGCCTGCACAAAAGCCGCGATAAGACTGACGACTACCCCCGTCAGAACCAGTCCCGAGCCCGGCCTATTCTGCCACAAAAGCATGCTGTATATAACCAGAACAAACAGCATGATCAGAGCTTCAAAAACAACAAAATAGACAAACTCGCCTGCACCAAGCCAGGTCACGACAACAACAAACAGTGGCATCGGCAACAACCAATACTGTAACCGCCGGGCGACACGCTCTCCTAGCCAATCATAAATGGCGGCAAGAGCAAGTATCGTCAAGGTCAGACCAAGAAAAAAATAGATAAAGTGCCAAAGGACATCATGCACGGGCTGTGGCAGCTTGAAAGCATGGGCAATCGCTCCGAGAAGGGATCCAAAGGTCAGTGAAGCAAACAGGGCTTGCCATAATGTTGATCTGAAATTTCGGGATTGGCTGTAACGGAGAACAATCAGGCAGGTAACCGCTTGAATAGCCAACAGTGCATCAGTGGCCGCAGTGGAGAGTTCTGTCAAACTATCGACAAGATATGGCATCAAACCGGGAGTTGATACTTTCCTGATTCAAGATCGGCTGCCAGGACATCGAGCCACGAAGGTGTCCCGTCATATTGATACTCGCAAGAAACACCGCTTTTTCGATAAAGCACTTCCAGGCTGCCATCGCCACCGTCCAGAAGCTCTTTAAATGCATCGCTGTTGACATTCAGCTCAAAATCCTCAACATCGTAGTCATTTTTCTGAAGCAGGGCTCTGAATTGTATCACTTGTTCCCGTAAATCCATCCACCGTCCTCCTGCTGGAATCACAGCCAATCAGTAAGCAGCACGCCGATACCGACCCTGTTCACCGAGGCATTGTAGTCAATCAGACTTTCACCATAACCTTTGAAATACTGGAGATACCCCTTGAGGCGACTGCTGATCGGGAAGGTCCAGTCAAGCTGTAATGCTCCCTTGTTTTCATGTCTGCGCAGGTTGTTGCGCAGCATCAATCCAAGTGTCTGATTCTCCCATTTGTAAAAGGCATAAATCTCACCATTACCGAGAAATTTATCAATGTCAGGATTATCATCGCCATCCGGGTCGGTGGGCGACAATTTGTCATCTTCCGGAATCCGGTACCAGGGCTTGAAAGCCAGTAAAAAATTACCCCGATCAAACAGAAACAGGCCATAAATTCGATTCCAGCTCCGCGAGAGAGTTCCACTGCGACCGTTTGACTGATGGACAATGCCGAGCCCATTACTCCGGTTCGTCATGCCGAAAAAGTTCCAGTCATTATCAACTCTCAGGAAAATTTCCGGCTCATGGTTGGTTTCACGAAAAGGGCTTGAAACGTCCTTGTTGTAAGCCTGCCAGAAAGACAAATTACTGTAGGCAAAGTAGAGGCGGCCATTGTTATGGAAGATATCCTTGGCCAGAGGGAGTTTAAAACTGAACTGGAATTTTATTTCGGTATTGTCGATCTCTTCTGTTCCGCCCAGGAAAGGCGAAGCATTGGGGGTGGCATTATAACTGATGGGCAGAATATAATTCGGCTTGTGCGGCGTGATGACAAACGGGTTATCCTGGGCCATCTCTTCCTGCAGCCGTCTCTTTTGCAGGGCTGACTCACCATCGGCAAAAGGGTCTATGGCATTACTGTTCGCCGGTTGAGCGAAAAGACATCCCGACAAAAATGCGAAGAAAATTAAT
>JBFFPW010000301.1:0-2799 GCA_041573815.1 Desulfuromonadales bacterium | reverse complement strand
CTCCTTGCACGCGTTGCAGAGCCGCCGGGCCAGTCTTTGGGCCAGAATGCCGAGCATGGCGTCAGCAAAGTTGAAAGGGTCCATGCCCATTTCAATTAGCCTGATCACCGTTTCCGGAGCGTTATTGGTATGGAGGGTGCTGAACACCCGGTGACCGGTTAGAGACGCGCCGATCGCGGTTTTCGCTGTTACCGGGTCGCGCATCTCGCCGACCATGATTACATCGGGGTCAGCACGTAGGAACGAGCGTAAGGCATCCTCGAAGTTAAAGCCGATCTTGGGATGCACCTGAACCTGGCGCAGACCTTCCTGGGTGATTTCCACCGGGTCTTCTGCAGTCCAAATCTTGGTGTCAGGCGTGTTGATCTCAGCCAGGGCCGAATGCAGGCTGGTTGTCTTGCCTGAGCCAGTCGGGCCGACACAGAGAATGATGCCGTAGGGTTTGTACAGTAGCGCTTTGAAGCGTTCCAGGTTGTCGGCCGAAAAGCCGAGATCATCAAGGGGGATAATGTGTGATGAAGCCAGAACACGCAGTACAGCATCTTCCTGTCCACCGACCGTTGGCGTGATCTCAATACGATATTCGATCCGTTCACCAGCTTGTTTCAAGAGGATCTTGCCGGATTGCGGCCGGCGATGCTCGGCGATATCAAGTTTGGAGATAATTTTCAGACGCGAAATAACTGCAGCCTTATAGGTTGCCGCAATCTGATGCACAGTGTAGCAAATGCCATCTTTACGATAACGAATTTTCAGAGGCTGCGGTCCCATCCCCGGTTCGAAGTGTATGTCAGAGATACCCTTGTTGCTGGCGTCCAGTAGGACTTTGTTGACCAGATTAATGACCTTCGAGTCTGATTCGTTGATCTTGTCGAGTTCCGGCTCCTCATCGACGACAACGTCCAGATCATCCAACTCTTCAATGAGGTCTTCAACGCTGTCGTCATTCTTGTCGAAGAGCAACGCGATCTTCTCGCCGATCTGGGTGGAGCGGGCACAGACCAGTACAATCTGGCAGTTGGTCGCAAAGCGCAGGTTCTCGCTAATGGTCGGGTCGGTTGGAGTCGCTGTTGCGACTGTCAGAGTGGTGCCTTTCATGCTGATCGGTACAACTTGCATACGCTCTATCATGTCACGGGGAACCAGCCTGAGGGCTTCCGGGCTGATTTTGGTTTCATCAAGGTCGATAACCTGCAGGCCGAACTTGTGAGCCAATGCCGCAAGAAGCTGGTCCTCAGTGATGAGACCTTTTTCGATGAGGAGCAGGCCGATCCTTTTACGCTTACCCGAGGTCTGCTCGAGGAGGGCATCATTCACCTGCTGTGGAGTGACCAGCCCAGCCTCAACCAGGATGTCACCCACTCGGGCCTGACTTTTTTTGCTTCCATTCTGGGTGGCATTGTCGATTGCCTGTTCAACGACGACCTGCGACAAGTCGGCCTGCTCGGCAATGATCTCACCAACCTTCCGGTTTCTTAACTGTTGCTGCTCCGCCAATGCCGCATCAATAGCGGCTTTTTCTACCAGGCCCTGATGGCTCAAAACTTCGCCAAGTGGTTTTTCGTGGGTGCGTTTTTTTAAACCTTCAGTGGTAAAGAAAATTGACTTGAAGTCACTGTCAATCTCGACCGGGTAGCCGAAGAACCCCTCCGGGACGCGTTTGCCGCTCTTCTTCAAGCGCAGGTGGAAGCGATCGCCAGAGGCCGTTGTAACATCCTCGAAAAATTCGTCTTCGCTGAAGGAATCGGCCAGGTCTGGCTTGCCGAGGAACTTTATAAAACAAATTTCTCTGAGGTCGATAAGCTCGCTACGTTGTTCGGTGGTGCAGAAGAAGTCAATGCGAGCGGAGCTCGGATCGAACTCCTTGTTCAGGATGCCATAACGCTCACTACCGTTCAGCAGTTTGATCATCAGTTCGGATTGCACAGAATTCCCCCCTGGGAAGTTATAACGACAAACTTTATAAAACATTTACATTCTAAAGGTTTTGCGCGATTTTCCAAGTAAAAACAGGGATGAAAAGCTATTGATGGTCAATTGTTTGCCCCGCAAATGCAAAAGTTACCCGGATGATTGGCTGCTTCTTGGCAGTCTCATTGCAAAAATGCTGGCTATCAGAATAAACAACATGGAGGCCCAGAGACAGCCAGCAAGCCCTGCCAGTTGAAAAATAATACCCGAAAGAAGGGTGCCGAAGAGGCGTCCGGTGGCATTGGCCATGTAGTAAAAACCAACGTCCAATGCCACCTGAGCACTGGTTGAATAGGCCAAGATCAGGTAGCTGTGTACGGCAGAGTTGACGGCAAAAACCAGTCCGAACAGTGACAGGCCGCCGACAACCACCAACCAGGGTGAGAGTTCCGTTTGAACGCCGATGGCTATCGTTGCCGTCAATCCGGCAAGGGACAAGGCGGCGATAGTGGCCGTGCCGCCGCCAGGTGCACTGTCACTCAGGAAAATTTGCAGTAATTTTGGCGATGCTGCTTGAACAGCCCCGTAACCTATGATCCAGAGTGCCAGAAATCCGCCGATCTCAGCGTGTGACCAATGCAGAGATGAGGCCAGGTAGATCGGCAGGCCAACGACGAACCAGATATCGCGAGAACCGAAGAGGAAGAGCCGTGCGGCTGCAAGCAGGTTGATCTTGCGATCTTTGGCGAGGATGTGCGAAAACTTGATTTTCTGTCTGCTCTGACCCATCTCCCTTGGCAAGTTGACGACTGCAGCGATCAGGATGATGGCGAGACCTGCGGCCATCAGTAAGAGTGCGTCACGGAAACCGAGCCAGGTGAGTAGGAT
>JBFFPW010000300.1:0-2813 GCA_041573815.1 Desulfuromonadales bacterium | reverse complement strand
GGACAACAGGGCCAGCAGGGACAACAGGGCCAGCAGGGACAGCAGGGACAACAAGGCCAGCAGGGACAACAAGGCCAGCAGGGACAACAAGACCAGCAAAGCCAGCAGCAATCTCATCATCAATCTACGAAATAACGCTTCCATTTTTAACTCCTTGTCCGAAGCTGAACTCTTTTAACTTCACCTGAACTTTATCTCTATCCAGGCCTTAAGCAAGTCCGACACTCACAACCAGCCTCGGTCTCTGAACATTATTTCAAGCAGATCAATCGCCCGATCAATGCTCTCCATCGAATTGGCATAGGAGAAACGTAAAAACCCTTCAGCCCCTGCACCAAAATCGATACCGGCGGTCACAGCAACTCCGGTCTCTTCGAGAATTTCCTTCGACAGGGCCAGCGAATCGAGACTGATATGCCGCGCATCAGCCAGAACGTAAAAAGCTCCGGCCGGCATCGTTTCAACCTTCAATCCTATTGATTCAAGCCGGGGGATAATATGCTGACGACGTTCGTCATAGGCGGCCCGCATTTCCGCCACCGCCCCCTCACATTCTTCCAGTGCAGCAATGCCGGCCAACTGAACAAAATTATTGGCGCTGATCAGAAAGTTCTGGTGCTGACTCTGCAACGCCCGCACCGCCTGCATCGGAGCAATCAGGTAGCCGAGCCGCCAGCCGGTCATCGCATAGGCCTTGGAAAAACCGCCGAGGACAAAGGCATCGGGAGTAAACTCAAGAATACTGCGCTCCTCACCCTCATAAGTCAGGCCGTGATAGATCTCATCGGAAACCACCGGAATCGGTAGATCGGCCAACGCTTCCATCTCGGCGCCCGAAAGAACAGACCCGGTCGGATTGGACGGCGAGTTGATCAGCAAAGCCCGGGTGCGGACAGATATTATTTTTTCAACATCGGCCGCACGTGGCTGAAAACCATCCTCGACCTTCGTTTTCATGAATTTCGCGACACCATCAACAAAATGAATAAAATTTGGATAACAGGCATAGCTTGGATCAGGCAGTATGACCTCATCACCCTTGTCGAGCAGGGTCGCAAACAGCAACAACATGAGCGGGCTGGTCCCGGAAGAGACTATCACCTGCTCCGGATCAACATCAACCCGATAACGACGTCGATAATAATTGGCAATCGCCTGCCGCAGCTCGATGCGACCAAGCGAATGGGTGTAGGTCGTCTGACCGTCACGCAGCGCCCGGACCGCCGCGGCGACAATCGGCGCCGGGGTGGGGAAATCGGGCTCACCGAGGCAGAGGTAGATCACCTCGCGCCCTTCTGCTTCCAGTTGCTTGGCCCGCTCCATGACCTCCATCGCCAGAAACGGCGTGACATCCTGTGCCCGCTTGGCAATATGAATCTTCTTGTTTTTTGGTGTCATCTACCCTCCCAACGGCTCTGTCTTCAGACTAACCTGATCAACAGGATATGCAACATATTTCCCGCAATTCACCAGATATGTACAATTATCACAAGTTGAGTTTCCGGCTGGACCGGCGCCCTGTTAAAAGCCGCCAATTCACAACACCGTCGAAAATTAGCGCCTTTTAACCAAACTACTCCCCGACTGTATACATTCTAACATTCTCTTCAACTCAGTTTTTGATCAATAGTTTCAGCATATTACAATCCCTGTCGAGAAAAACACAAGCTGGCCTGTTTGTTGCTTTTATAATTTATTAAGCAAAACCGAATTTTTCATTAAAACGGAGGGTTTTATGAAAAGAATCGGCCTGAGTAAACGAAACGGAATCATAACCGCCATCATATCACTGCCGGTCTTCATGGCTGGCCAAGGCACACTACAGTTATTCTCACCGGCGACAACATCAACATACTGTGCTGCCATGATCGGCATTGCGTTGATCTGCTCTGCAATCCTGGCGATATTCCAAACAATCTGGACTAAAAAAATCTGCGTCAAGGCTCTGAAAGAATCTATCTGGAACATCGAGCAAAAACTGCAGAACAGACCATCCGAGCAAAGGCCTACCGATAAAAAACCATCGGCAAGCCAGGATTGCGACAAAAACAGTTCTCAGATTATTGAACTGACTGCCTACATGAGCAACAGCGCCGACAAAAACATCCGCACGAACTTTGGCTTCATCAGGAATGACTTGGGCAAGAGAACCTATGACAGATTCTGAGCCTGTCTTAGCAGCACATCTCAAACAAAAAGCCCCGACTTTTGCCGGGGCTTTTAAATTTTCTTTTCAGGCTTCCTGAACTAGGAAGCAATCTCGCCGCCTCAGGTAAAACCGGAACCGGCGGTACAGGCATAACAGTGATCACCAGTGGCGATCAGGTCTCCCGGACCAGGTGGTTCCAGCAACTCCGACACGTGTTTCGGCTGGCCACCGAGGGGGATCCCGGCCGCCAGGTTAAAATCACAATCATAAACCGTCCCATCCCAGGCGACGGAGACCAGCGACTTGCACATCAGGCCATCGAGGGTGCAGGGGTTAAAAGCATTGGCCAACTTCAACAGATAGCCGTCAAGATTGCCACTTTTCTCCAGCCAATGCCGGAAACGGCCAAGCGGAACGTTGGCAAAGGTGTAGAGGTTATTGAAAACGATCCCCCACTTGCGCTCGGCATCGCGCTTGAACTTCTGTTCGGTCGCCCACTGATCGGCTGGCAAAAAAGCTCCGGCCGGGTTGGCCACCAGGTGTAATTCCAACCCGCTGTCTGGCTTGCCGTAGCCGAGATCGTTCAACAGTTTGAGCATAGCAATGCTTTTATCCATCACCCCCTGGCCCCGCTGGGCATCGGTCTGCGACGGCGAAGTCGACG
>JBFFPW010000299.1:0-2820 GCA_041573815.1 Desulfuromonadales bacterium | reverse complement strand
GCCGCCATTATTTTTTAAACCGTACCCCATCGTACGGTTTTTTTGTTTGACTCGAATTCGTACTATTCATATTATTAAATGCTATTAGTCGGGATGATTCTTGGAGGAAAGATGAGTGAGTGCGAAAACCTGAATAAATGCCGGTTTTTTGAATTACTGCAAGGCTCCAGACTGAAAGACCTGACTTCAGAACTGATCGCGGTTTATTGCCGTGGACCGTTTATTACTGAATGTCACCGTAAACAGTCGATAGAGAAGGGCCACACGCCGGCAAGAGAGCTTTCTCCGGCCGGGGTTGCTTTTCATCTTTAGGTTTTTTTACCAATCAATTCATATTTGCGGTAACTTCTGCTTGCTATAACGCTCGAGTTTATACAAAATGTTTGATTATGTATTTAGAGCATTTCGGCCTAAAAGAGAAACCCTTCAATATCACCCCAAACCCTCAGTTCATCTTTCTGAGTAAAAATCATAAAGAAGTTTTTGCCCATCTATTGTACGGCCTGCAGAGCCGTTGCGGTTTTATCGAGATTACTGGTGAGGTCGGTGCCGGGAAAACAACCGTATTGCGGACTCTCTTCGAGCAACTTGAGGATGAAGAGTTTCGTCTCGCCTTTATTTTTAATCCCAGCCTCTCGGCTGATGAACTGCTTCTTGAAATTTGTCGTGAACTGAACATCAAAACAGGCAGGAACAAAGGCGCCCAGCTACTACCACTGATCAATAATTTTCTACTGGAAGAGAACACGGCCGGTCGGACCGTTGTGTTGGTCATCGATGAGGCGCAAAACCTCGCTGCGCCAGTTCTTGAGCAGATTCGCTTGTTGTCGAATCTGGAAACGGAGACAGATAAACTGATCCAGATTATTCTGGTCGGACAGCCGGAACTGGCTGATCTGCTGGGCAAAACAAACCTGCGCCAGCTGAATCAACGCATATCGGTTCGTTACCACTTACAACCGATGGATGAAGCAGATTCCATATCGTATATCCAACACCGGCTCAAAATTGCCGGAGTTGTTGATCGTGATGTTTTTACCGATGCCGCAATCAAGTTGATTTTTAAGCATTCGACCGGGTTACCGCGCCTGATCAATATCCTCGCGGATCGCTCTTTGTTGGCGGCCTTTAGTGAAGATAATGACATCGTTGAGCGCCAGGATGTAAAAACTGCCATTGCTGAACTTCAGCATGTCAGCCGAAATACAAAAGGTTATCTTTCTCCGAACACTCTTCTCCTGGCGAGTCTGGTCGTCATCGCCGGGGCTGCTCTTTTTTTCTCGCTATTGGGTTTTTTACGGGGAGACGATCCGGTAACGATCCGGGTTGATCAGAATGTTTCCGAGCAGAATCCACCCTCCATGGTTGAGAAGGTTTCAATCCCGTATGAAACCGTGCACATTCTCCGGGAAAAGTTGGCCGCAATATCTGAAGCTGAATCTTTTACCCAGGCAGCGACGGCCCTATCGTCCCGTTGGCATGCCGAATTCCTTGAAGACCTCGGTGCACAGTTCAGCAGTCGCGATTTTATCGACACCCTTGAACTGAACGGTTGGCAGTGGACCGCTTATAATGGTGACTTTGCGAAACTAATGACCTTTGACACCCCGGTGTTGCTTGAATTTGTCCTGCCGGGAGTTCCAGGGCGCCGATACCTGGCAATGACCGGCCTGGACAGTACCCATGTCTCTGTCTACCCGCCGATTGCTGGCCAATCTCTGCTTTCACGCAATGAAATAGAGGCTCTCTACAGCGGGAAAGCCTATTTTGTCTGGAAGAACTACCTGGATATCAGCTATTACTCCTCTGTTGGGACATCGGCATCAGACGTCAGGGAGATCCAGTCGATGCTCAAGGAGGCAGGTAGTAACGATCTGGAATTGTCAGGCGTTTATGACCACCGGACTATCGAAGCGGTCACGCGATTCCAGGCAGAGAAGGGGATAGTCCAGGACGGTCGGGTCGGGCCATTGACCCTCCTGCTTCTTTACCAGCAAAGTGGTTACTTCAATCCACCCAAGCTCAATGAGGCGAGGCCGTCATGAGTTCAATTCTCAAAGCCTTAAAGAAACTGGAAAGCGAAAAAGCACAGCGGGACGAACTCTCTACGGCTGTTGCCAGTGATATCCTCCGTTCTTCACGCAATAAAACAACTCATGCGGCGCTGAAAATTGTCACCATCGCGGCAGCAGTGGTCCTTATTGCTGGGGCCGGTTATTATCTGGCTCTCAAGACGGTTCATTTTCAACCCGAGAAAACATCATCTGTTAAACCAGTCGTGCAGCAACTCCCTGTTGCCAACAAAGAGCTTGCTACCGCCACTAAAATTGCAGTTGCGGCAACGGCACTCTCGCATAACTTGCCAAAATTGAGTGGTATTGTCTATCAGCAGGATCCACAAAGCCGCCTGGCGATTATTAATGATCTTCCGGTGATGGAAGGGACGCTTGTTGAAGATTTCGAAGTCAAAACAATCTATCCTGACCGGGTCCTCCTTCTTAAAAACAATACTGAATTCACCCTGCCTCTCGAACAGAAATAACCGCACAATCGACCAATTACTCGTTTTTTTTGAAGAATATTCTGCACATCATTGTTGAATAATCTGCAAGTCCTGGTACACAACCGCATCGAAATGTCTCTCTCTCGACCCTTTTTAACGTTAAAACAGTAAGTTAGGTGTTTTGGCACGACTACTGTAATAGTCTTTTAAAGATTTAAACTTAAATATCTGTTCTGGAGATTGTCGATGAAAATAAAACTTTATGTCTTCCTGGCTGTTCTGGTTGTCGCCGGTGGCGTTGTTGCATTTAATACATT
>JBFFPW010000298.1:0-2832 GCA_041573815.1 Desulfuromonadales bacterium | reverse complement strand
CTCGTAGCAACTGATGTAAACTTTTTTGTTTGTCTGCATCATAATAGCTGCGTGAAAGGATCCGATCGCCATAATTTGCTTCAGCGCGATAGGAGACCTCTATTGTATGGGGGCTGATTTGGCCAATTATTGATTTCGGAAGGGTTTCCAGAGCCCAGTCGACATAAACAGTATTGTTCACATGGCGATTGATATCCAGGTCACTATGCCGCACCCGGAACGGCAGCTCTGAGTTGAAATCGTCAGGAACCGGCAAAGAGGTAAAGGTGTCGTGGATCATGCGTCGTGGAACAGTCGGCAAGTCGGGCAAAAACTCATCAATACGGACCGGCCGTCGAGTTTTCAGGTCGATCAGCATCCAGGAACTGGTGGCACTGACAACTCGATGACCATCTGCATCGATCAGTTCGAAATCACGCAGGGCAAAACGCCCCTCTTTAGCCGAGGGCCAGGTTTTAAGATTGACAATGCTGTGCGCTGGCAGGAACTGGTGAAAAGCAACGTGGTAGCGTGACAAAACCCAGGTCAGGTTCTTTTTCAGAAGTGCCGGCACTGAAACCCCGAGCTGGGCCGCGTGCTCTCCGGCGGCATCTTGCAGATAATTAAGGATGGTCAAAGGGCGGACCAACCCGCTGGAGTCAATTTCATAACTCCGCACCTGATATTCTGCACTATAGAGATGTTCTGTCGGCATAGATCTCAGCATAACAAAAAAAGGAGCCTGGTAAGGCTCCCTTTTTCGTAGTTCATTGCAAAACAGCGATTATTTTTCGTAAACAAGCGTCCGGATCAGACCGATCGTCGATCCATCTTCCGTCGTTGCCGTATCACTGAGTGAAATAACCTTGTTGATATTATTCTCAACAATGAAAGCATTCACCCGTGCATCAAGTTCATCGAGTTCCTGATGCGCCTTGAATGGTTTCAACGGTTCACCGAATGTTTTGACCTTGATCATCGCTGCCTCCTTTTGAGGACGCCTTATACCTGAACGACCTCTTTGACTTCTGGAATATTTTCTACCAGAGTCCGCTCAATACCCATTTTCAGGGTCATGGTTGACATCGGGCAAGAACCACAAGCGCCGGTCAGCCTGACACTGACAACACCATCTTCACTGACATCGACCAATTCCACATCGCCACCGTCTGCCTGCAGAGCGGGACGGACCTGTTCCAAAACTTCCTGTACTCTTTCTTTCATGAGACCTCCAGTCTTTATTCTTCTTTAGTATAGCCCTACCCCGAGTTCGGAGCAAGGCAGCTTGGTGATATATTCCTAGATAGCCGGCATCGATATATCAGCTATCCGCTTTTGACATAAGAGTTCCGGCTGTCCAACGTTCCTACCCTGAACCAGAACCTTGAACGTACTCCCCATACCTTCATCCGGCATGATCAGATTTTTCAGAGTCATCCGCAGCGCTGCAGCCTCCCTGACATTATCGATTGTCGACTGGAGCAACATCAACTGCTCGACAAAACCGAGCGCCATCAGGAACCGATACTGCTCAACAAAACAGAGGACATCCAGTCCTTCTTCAGTGCCCGCCTTTTGTATCGCTGAAAAATCGACATGTGTCGTGATATCCTGACAACCAACATTCCGGTAGGGATCGTCGTTCGAGCTGTGTTTGTGATAACACATAACTGTACCATTACGACGAAACGGGGCATAGAGCTCCTCAGACGGGTGGCCATAATCGATGGTCAGGACAAAGCCCTTTTCAACCAAAGCGGCAACGTCACGTATCCACTCGACGGCAGCCAGGTTCGCTTCGCCACGATTGCCCTCACAGGGTGAATTTCCGAGCCAGCTGAAGTAACTTTTCAAAGCTCCGGAATCTGGCCGCAATGCTTCGCCAAATCCCTCTTCGGCATTAACAACAAAAACCTCGAGGAAATCACCTTCTCTTTTTTCAACGACATGCACCGGCATTGCGTCGATCAGTTCGTTCGACAAAAAACAACCGGTAAAAGGTGTCAACTCTTCAAAGCTGGACCATGAAACAACCGTTGAATGGGCACCAAGGTTTTCATTCTGGCGGCGACGATTATCAGGGGATACTTCGACAATGCAGTAGTTGAGATGATTATAAAAATCAGGCTCGGCAGATTTTAAACTATCCAGGATATCGCTGGCCAGGTGGCCGTCACCGGCGCCCTGTTCGACGATTGTGAATTCTTTCGCACCGAGGAGTTCCCACATCTGTTTCAGTTGTCGGGAAATCAGCACTCCGAACAGAGAATGAACAGAGCTTGAGGTAAAGAAATCCCCCTGCTTGCCGATCCGGACCCTATCGGTCATGTAGTAACCATGTTGCGGATGATAAAGACAATGACCCATAAAATCGGCAAAACTAAGCCCACCGCTCGCGTCTATCTCTGAGCTGATAAATTGTTCCAGTTGTCGCTTTTGCTGGTCGGTCATAAGTCATTCCCGCTGAAAGAAAGCGGGATTGTACATCAGCCTTTACGATGTGGCAAGAAAAGATTACTGTTTTGCTCAGGATTAATAAATGATATTCTGTAGCTGTTCTTTTGCACAGGAATTGCCGACAGCAAAGCAAACAGAGGAAAAACTAATGCGCTTACTATTTATTTCGTTACTGGTTTTTTTTTCAATAACCGGAGCCGCCTTTGCCGACCAACACCTGACCGATGTTGTGATTGACGTCTATAAATCACCCGGCTGAGGTTGTTGCAAAGGCTGGGGCGATCATCTTGAGAAAAGGGGATTCAAAGTCCGGTATAAAGATATTAAACGGATTTCCGATCTCAAGAAAAAGTCTGGGGTGCCAGACAATCTTCGCTCTTGCCATACAGCCATCGT
>JBFFPW010000297.1:0-2838 GCA_041573815.1 Desulfuromonadales bacterium | reverse complement strand
GGTTGCCTGAAAGGATGGCCAGACCGCCTTCAGCGCGTACCGGACTATCAACCGGTTGAATCACTTCTTCGTCAACGGCGGCAACGCTCGACACGATTTCCTTGACGGTTGGACCCGTCAGGGTTGGATTATCGTTGATCCGGTCGCGTAACTGATAAAGCACACCGGGAACTCCACCAGCGGTATCGAGATCTTCCATAAAATGTTTGCCGCCCGGATTCATCGAAGCAAGCTGCGGTGTTTCACGGCCGAGTCGGTCAAACTCTTCCAGGGGCAGATCAACCCCTGCTTCACTGGCAATGGACAAAAGATGCAACACCGTGTTGCTGGAACCGCCGAGAGCCAGATCCACCCGGATGGCATTCTCGAAAGCAGCACGGGTCATGATCTGCCGTGGAGTGATCTGCTCGCGAACAAGATCGACAATGCGCTCACCACTGGCAAATGCGATCCTGCGTTTCAAAGAAGAAACCGCCAGTGCAGTGCCACAACCGACCAGGCTCATACCGAGAGTTTCCGTGAGAATCGCCATGGTATTTGCAGTAAAGAGGCCCTGGCAGGAACCGGCGGTCGGGCAGGCCTTGTCTTCGCAGGCCATCAACTCCTGTTCGTCAATGACGCCCGCCTTGTATTGTCCCATGGCTTCAAAGGTATCAGTGACAAAAGAGAATTTACGCCCTTCGCGGCCGGAACCAGTCATCATCGGCCCCGCAGTAACCACGATACAGGGGATATCCAAGCGGGCCGCAGCCATCAGCATCCCCGGAGTGATCTTGTCACAGTTGGTCAAGAGCACCAGGCCGTCAAGACGGTGTGCCTCGGTGACCGATTCAACCATGTCAGCGATCAATTCATGGGTCGGCAAAGAATAGTGCATGCCCCGGTGGCCCATGGCGATACCATCACAGACTCCGGGGATACCGAATATAAAGGAATGGCCACCGCCAGTATGGACACCCTTTTCAATGAAACGTTCGAGATCCCGCATGCCTGTATGGCCAGGAATCAGGTCGGTGAATGACGAGGCAATCCCGATAAAAGGTTTATCCATCTGTTTTTGTGGAACGCCGGTTCCTTTTAACAAAGCACGGTGTGGTGTGCGCTCGAAGCCCTGGGTGATGGCACTGCTGCGTTTCTCGGTCATTTCCTTCGATTCTCCTGTAAACAAACTCTGTTCGATTTCGCGGCAAACGTATCGGTCTTTATACCCGTGCGGGCACGCGAGGTAAAGAGCAAAAAGCAAAACCGGGCCGCTCTTTTGCCCGAAATGGCAAAAGTGGCCCGGCCACATAAAAGAACAGGGGTCGAAATGCATCAGACCCCTGTTTTATCTTGCTATTAATTAGTTATTGGCGGAAATCCTTGAGCATGGACTCCATCTCGTCTTTTCCGGCCAATTTCAACTTCTGGATTTTCTTCCGTTCGATATCTTCCTCATCAGAGAGGTAAGTCATATCATCATATTCCTGCAGTTTTTTTTCAAAGAGAATGTGTTCTTCGTGCAGCTTGCGGAAACGGGGATTTTCTTCACTCAAACGCTGGATCAAACCCTGGTCCTTCTCTAGCATGTGCACCTCCTGATGTTAAGGATGGAATTGACTGTACACCTAAAAAATAACGAACGCTTAGCAGGGTTGTCAACTAGAATTACTTTATTTTTTGCTCTTGTCTAAATTAAGTTCAGCTTCTGAAGGGCGGAGATAGGAGGGCATCATCTCATCGGCGGATTCAGTACGCCCAGCTTGCCATTCTACCAGGGCAAGAGCAGCGGCAGCTCCAGCTCGCGGCAGGTTCATAAATGCCGGAGCAAAATGTGCACGACCGGCCATCTGCCTTACAATAAAAGACCGATAAACGAGAGCCCCATTACCAACAAACAAAGCCTCGCCAGTGATATCAGCCAGAAGATTTTCAGGCTTAACAACTCGCTCTTCGCTAATAGCACGGGGCGACCCGGACTCCCAGCGATAGATGGCGGTATAAACTTCCTGTTTGCGTGCATCCAGCATGACGCAGACAGGCATT
Organism: Desulfuromonadales bacterium; assembly: GCA_041573815.1. Taxonomy (GTDB): domain Bacteria; phylum Desulfobacterota; class Desulfuromonadia; order Desulfuromonadales; family UBA2294; genus BM707. Next base: position 813 of record JBFFPW010000297.1, on the reverse strand, counting down.
TGTGTATGAGGAAGCTGCATGGCTAGGCATTGCAGAGACGAGATGCCAAGCAAGGGACAACCGATCGCCAATGAAAGCCCTTTTGCAGTTGCCAAGCCAACACGCAACCCGGTAAAAGCGCCAGGGCCACGGACGACAGCGATAGCATCGAGGACGTCCTTTTTCAGGCCCGCTTTGTCAAGCAGTTCATCGATCGACGACAGCAGCCATTCAGTCGGGGTTTTGCGCGTGTCCAGATTGATCTCTGCCAGCAAATGCTCACCATCGCTCACAGCAACACTGCCGGCAGGAGATGCCGTCTGGATTGTCAGAATAACAGGTGGCACGTCAGTTACCTATCATACGAACGATATCGTTGTAGAAAGCCAGCACCATCAACAGCAGCAAAAGGATCAGACCGATCTGCTGTGCCCATTCCCTGGCGCGCAGAGAGAGAGGCCTTCTGAAAACCAACTCAAATGTGTAGAAAAAAAGATGGCCGCCGTCGAGGATCGGGATCGGCAGAAGGTTGAGAATCCCCAACTGGATACTTAAAAAGGCGAGTACGCTGAGTATACTTGAGATGTCCGTCTGGGCGGCTTGTCCGGCGATCTGAACAACTGTGATCGGTCCGCCAATGTTGCTGGTAGAGACGTGACCGGCAAAAAGCTTCTGTATGAACACCAGCGTCAGCTCAATCAACTCGAGGCTGCGCTCTGCCCCGGCAGCCACCGCTTCACCAAGTGGAAATCGCTTAAAAATGGTCTCCTGCTGCGGGGCGACACCGATCAGATAGCCACCGCTGCCATCGGTTGTTTCCGGAACCAGTTCAAT